>JBKJNV010000429.1:0-31101 GCA_046593435.1 Roseomonas sp. | reverse complement strand
CTCATCACGGGATCATGCATTGCCTGGAGATGACCGGCCGCCCCGAGGACGGCCTCGCCTGGAGCAGCGAGCATGCGGCGTTGTGGGCCTCGGCCGAAAGCGGCACGCAAGGCCATCTCTGGTGGCATACCTCCCTGTTCCACGTCGAGCTCGGCCAGTTCGGCGATGCGCTGGACCTCTACGACGGTCCGCTGTTGCGCACGGTCCGCCCGATCGGATTTTCGCTCAGCGACCCCGCCGCCCTGCTGTGGCGCCTGGACACGCTGGGCTGCGACGTCGGTCGCCGCTGGCATGACTTGCTGCCGCGCTGGGAAGGACATGCCGACGGACGCAGCATGGTGTTCGCCGACATGCACGCCGCGATGACCGAACTGCGCTCCGGCAACGAGGCTCTCGCCGAGGCGCGCCTGGCCACCATGCGCCAGACCGCCGCCGGCAACGGGGAGACCGCGTCGATGTACCGGGAGGTCGGGGTGCCCCTGATCGAGGGCATCATCGCCTTCCACCGCAGTGCGCATGACGACTGCGTCGCGCGCCTGTTCCCCCTGCGGGCCGAGGTCTGGCGCATCGGCGGCAGCAATGCGCAGCGCGACATCGTCGACTGGACCTTGACCGTCGCGGCCCTGCGCGGCGGCCGCAGGGCGCTTGCGCTTGGCCTTGCCTACGAGCGGTTGGCGGGGCGCCCCGAGAGCCTGATCAACCGGCGGTTCCGAGGCGAAGCCGAGCGGATCGCCGCTTGATTGCCAATCGAAACGAAGGCCTTCAGTTCCCGTGAGAGGTTAACGGGAGAGACAGTTTGATTCCAGGGAGCGTCAAAATGAACCATTCGGGTAGATGCCAATGCGGCGCTGTACAGTTTCAACTTACGGGTGAGCCACGGCTCGTCAGCCTGTGCCATTGCAAGGATTGTCGCCGCAGCTCGGGCGCGCCAGTGATGGCTTGGGCAGAATTCACCGAGGACAGCCTTGTCGCCTCCCAGGGAACACCGAAGACGATCAATTCGTCTGGCGCGGCCATGCGCAGTTTTTGTCCGGACTGCGGGACCACGCTCTTTTATCGGAACCAGGAGATCCTGCCGAACATCGTCGAGGTCTCGCTAGCGAGCTTCGATCCCGACGGCACGTTGACCCCGACAGTGCAGATCGTAACAGCTGAACGTCTGGGCTGGATGCGACAGATCAACGCGTTTCCGGCGTATGAGGGATTTCCAGAATAGAGGTTTTCCAAATGGTGGTGTGCCGGCCCCTGCACAGCCGCTCAAACGGAGAGTCGCGTTTGGGCCTTCTATGGGTTCGGCAATGACGCATCCCTTGAAGCCGCCGCGCGAGCTTCGCGCAGCAGCCGCGGCGCAAGCAGCACCGCGGTGACCACGGCCTGTGCCGAGACGATGAGCACCGGCAACGTCCAGTCGCCGGACAGGCGCACGACGAAGGCGAACACCGCCGGCGCGACGAAAAACGTCAGGAACGCCAACAACGAAGACCCTGCTGTCGCTTCAGCCAGCCGGTCGGCCGGCGCGAGGCGCGCGAACTCCGCGAGTATGATCCCCGCACAGGCAGTACCGGTCGCGCCGACGACGGCCGCAAGCAGCGCCACGACAGGCAACGCCGCCACACCCGCGAGCACCGCAAAGCCCGCGCCTGCCACGCCCGCCATGCCCAGCATCAGCAGCAGGACAGCTATCGCCGCACCGGTCCGGTCCGCGATCCAGGCCAACACAATGCGCCCGGCGAAGCCGCCGGCCTGGAGGCACGCAAAGACAATTCCGGCCTCGGGCAGGGTATAGCCGTGGGCGGTGGTCAGCAGAGTGACCATGAACGCAGTGAAGCACCCCTGCACCGCCGCAAAGGTAGCACCGAGCACGGAGAGCGGCAGAAGGGCGGAGTGGCTGCGCAGCGCCGCAAACGGAGCGGCCAGATTGCGGAGCGACAGAAGGGCGCGAAGCCCTATCCGTCGGCCAGCATCCCGGTCGGTATCAAGCCCGGCGCGGATCGGCTGCACCGCGGCGATGGAGCCCAGCACAATCAGCGCTGCCAACAGCAGGGCAACACGCCAGCCGAACAGGATTGCCACGGGCGGCAGCGCCACGGCGGCCAGGATACCGCCCAGCGGAGTGCCGGCCTGCTTGACGGAGAAGATCAGCGTCCGATGCTCCGGGGGCACCGCGCGGGCCAAGATACGGCTACCGGCCGGAATGGTTGGACCATAGCCGAGACCCAGCACGAGCGCGCCAAGGAACAGAAGCGCTACCACGCCGCTCGTCGCCAGCAGCGAACCGCAGACCGCTGCGGCGGCGCCGATCTGCAGCATGCGAACGGCACCGAAGCGAAGAATGAGCGGGCCGCCGACAAGCAGGTAAATCGCTGTGCCGAGATGCGCCGTGCCCGTCAGGTAGCCGATGGTTTCCGGTGCCAGGCCAACTTCTGCGGTGAGCAACGGCGCAATCACGGGCACCGCCTGCTGCGCGATCATGATCGCCACTTGCATGCCGAAGGTGGCCGCCAGCACCAAGATCCACGGTGCGCGTAGAGAGGCTGGACCCTCAGGCGACGCAGACATGCAACCATCCTTCACGAACGGGCGATTATTTGGCGCAGATTGTTTCGGCTACCACAACAACTGCTGCGGCTCAGGTATTGACAGCGTGGCGATTGATCCGCCTGGTCAGGCCGTCAGGCTGGCCTACGTGCTTCGGGTCTCCCCGTCGCGGCCCCGCTCTCGGCGTTGAGCAAGGGCGTACCGAAGTGTTCGCGCTCGAAGTACGGATTTCGGGCAAGTGTGCTTCGAACCGGAGCAGGCGCTGACCGTGCGGCAATCGGCCTTTGACCTAGGTTTTTGGGTTCCGTACTAAAACGCCCAAGTCAGGAGGTCCGGAGAGAATTGGCCTCCAGAGAGCGATTTTCGACCGCCTCCGCGCCGAGCCAGTCAACAGGTCTGCCTTGAAAACCCCAGGAAACCTGCCACTCAGCGCGGCGGCCGGTCTGGCGGAGAACGCGGCTCGTATGAGAACGGGCGGATGGGGTGGAACCGGTGACAAGTGGTCTCAAGGCTGGACCCTCAGAGATTGATAGGCTGCTCAACTCCCCGCGACAACTAAGCGTTTCCGTCACGATGCCGGCCGGCTGACAACACCAAAGCCCAGTTCCAAGAATGCCCGTACCGCCGGAAGGTCGAGCGATTCTGGAAGCGCCACGGCATAGACCCCACCCAGGATCGGCGCGCCCAGGATCGGCACCGGAAGCAGGCGTCGGTCCTCGCCCGTCTCGCCATCGAGCACGACGCTGGTGCCGATGCCGGCCGCCACTGCCTCCCGCGCAGCCTCGCGGCTGCCCACCTCCAATGCAATGCGCGGGACCAGGTTCGCTTGCGCGAACGCCGCTTCCATCATGGTGCGGGTCATCGAACCGCGCTCGCGCAGGACCAGCGGTCCAGCAGCCAAATCCACCAAGCTGATGCCCGTGCGTGGCGCCGAGGCCGGCACGCAGGCCACAAGGCGCTGCGTCGCCAGAAGCGTGCAGGCCAGGGTCTCGACCGGCGCCGTCAAGGTCATGACCGCGACCTCCACCTCGCAGGTCGTGAGCGCCTCCAGCAGTCCCTCCGTATTGCCGAGCCGTGTGCGAACCCGCAGCGCCGGATAGGCGGCCATGAACGCCGCAATGCGCGGCATGGCATGGCTGGGCGTCGAAAACCCGATGGTGATGCTGCCGCGCCGCAGGCTGCGCGACTGCCGAACGGATTCCTCCAATTCCTCCATGCGCCCGAGCACGAGGCGCGCGCGTGCGAGCAATTCCTGCCCCGCTTCGGTCAGCGCCAGGCGCGGTCGGCGATGCAGCAGCAGCGTGCCACAGGCCCGTTCCAGCCCCGCCAGCGTCACCGAGATGGTGGGCTGGCTAAGCCCCAGGATCTCGCCTGCCCGCGACAGGCTGCCGCCCTCCACCACCGCCGCGAAGCAACGCAGGGCAGCCAGGCTGATGCCGCCGTCACGACGGCCGGGTCGCTGCTCAAATGTCATGGGGAGCGCGCCGGGGCGTCATGGGAATGTCACATGCATCCATTACAAGAGCAAAATCAGGGCGCCTCAATCATAGAATAAATCTATGGAGATATCCATGCCTCATCTACCACGCCGTGGTCTCCTTGCTGCCGGCGCCGCCTTTCTGGCTACGCTCGACAGCGCCCTCGCGCAGGTGCCACAGCCCGCGCCCAGGCGCGGTGGGGCACTGGTCTACGCGCAGATGTCGGGCAATCGCCGCGGCGGCGATGCCACCAACTCGCGCCATCCCTATTTCATGGTCGATCTGATCACGCGCTCTGCCTACAACACGCTTGCCTGGGTGGATGAGGAGCTGAAGCTCCAGCTCGAACTCGCCACGCGGATCGAGCCCGCCGATGAATCGCTGAAGGTCTGGGAAGCGACAATCCGCGAAGGCGTGCGCTTCCACGATGGCCGCGTGATGACGGCCGTGGATGTCGCCTCATCCTTCGAGCTGCATCGCCGGCGCAACTTCGCCTCGCAGCAGATCCAGCGCACTGAGGTCGTGAACCCCACGACGATCCGCTTTCACCTCGATGCCGGCAATTCGGAATTCCCCTTCGTCCTCGCGGAATACGATTGCGTGGTGATGCCGGCCAACCCCGACTTCGAGCGCATCGGCATCGAGGGCATCGGCACCGGGCCCTTCCGCATCACCGGCAATGACCCGCAGCGGCGGATGACCTTCGAGCGCTTCGACGATTACTGGCGCCAGGGCTTCCCCTATCTCGACCGGTTGGAAGTGGTGAACCGCGAAGGCCAGACCGAGGCCGCGCTCGCCGGCTACCGCGCCCGCCAGTTTGACGCGATGATCAACATCGACCCGCGCCTGATCCGGCAGATGGAGCGCGAACCGCAGACCGATCTCGTGCCCGCCGCCTCGGGCGACCAGGCGGTGATCATCCTGCCCAAGCATCCCGGTTCGCCCTTTCTCGATGTGCGCATCCGCCGCGCGCTGGCCGCCGCGATCGACCGCGAAGGCCTGGTGCGCGTGGTCTATGCCGGTACGCGCTGGGGCTGGATGGGCAATGACAGCCACCTCGCCGCCGCCGACCCGATGTTCGTGGCACCCGAGCGCGCACGCGACCTGGCGCTGGCCCGTCGCCTGCTGGCCGAGGCCGGGCATGCCAACGGCATCACCCTGCCCACGCTGTTCTACGCGCCGCAATGGCCGGAGATGGCGCGCTACTTCCAGTTCATCCAGGAAAGCGTGCGCGAGGCCGGCATCACCCTGCCGATCGAAGAACGCCCGAATGACGGATACCTGCGCTTCCGCACCGGCGATGCCGATGTGGCGCGCGGCAACTGGCACCGCTTCGCCTATACTGCGGTCGGCCCGCGCAACCCTGGCATCAGCCTGTTCCGCATGCGCCCGGCGAACAATGAAAGCGGCTATTGGTCCGGCCCCGCCGCCGATCGCTACATGGCGCTCTATGCCCGCGCCATGCTGACGGCCGAGGCCGCGCCGCGCCAGGCGATCTACGCCGAGATGCAGATGATCCTGCGCGAGGAGGTTCCCGCCATCCTGCCGGCCGGGCGCAACAACGTGCTGGTCAAGCGCAACACCGTCCACAACCTCCGCAACCATCCGCAGCATTGGTCGATCCGCTGGGACGACGTCTTCCGCAGCGCCTGAGGGGCCCATCGCCATGATCCGCATCACCCGTCGCGGCCTCGCCGCACTGCCGCTGTTGCCCGCACTTGCGAGCGCCCAGGAGGCACCGCGGCGCGGCGGCGCCATCGTGGTCGCGCAATGCTCGGCCAACCGTTTCGTCGGCACCGCGCAGAACGCGCGGCACCCTTACTTCATCGTCGATCTCACCACGCGAATTCCCTACAACGCGCTGGTCTGGGTGGACCGCGAGCTGCGCGTGCAGCCCGAACTCGCCACCGCCTGGGCGCCGGCCAATGCCGAGATGAGCGTGTGGGACATCACGCTGCGCCCGGGCGTGCGCTTCCATGATGGCAGCCCGATGCGGCCCGAGGATGTGGTCGCCTCCTTCGAATATCATCGCCGGCGCAACTTCGCCTCCGGCCAGATCCAGACGATCGAGGCGCTGCCCGATGGCCGCGTGCGCTTCAACCTCGATGCCGGAAATTCGGAATTCCCCTACGTGCTGGGCGAATACCAGAACGTCATCATGCCGGCCGCACCGCTCGAGACCATCGGCAATTCGGGCATCGGCACCGGCCCCTTCCGCTTCGTCTCGACCGACCCGAACCGCGTCGCCATCTATGAGCGCAACCCGGATTACTGGCGGCCGGGCTTCCCGCTGCTCGACCGCATCGAGCTGCACAACCGCGAGGGCCAGCAGGAAACCGCCATGGCCGGTCTGCGCGCCGGCCAGTTCGACATGGTGATGACGATCGACCCGCGCACCGTGCGCCCCCTCCAGCGAGACGCCGACCTGATCGTGGACAGCGGCGGCGGCGGCCATCACTACGTGGTGCAACTCCCCAAGCACCCGGGCTCGCCTTTTGAGGACAAGCGCGTGCGCCAGGCCTTCGCGCTGGGCGTGGATCGCGAGGCGCTGGTGCGGCTCGTCTATGGCGAGGGCAATGGCTGGGTCGGCAATGACAGCCACCTCGTCGCCGCCGATCCGAATTTCCTGCCCCTGCCGCGCACCCCACGCACCCAGGCCATCGCCCGTGCGCGCGCGTTGCTGGCCGAGGCGGGGCATCCGCAGGGCATCAACCTCGGCACCCTATATTGGAGCCCGCAATCGCCCGAGGTCGGCCGCTATTTCCAGGTGCTGCAGGAAACCGCGCGCGAGGCAGGGCTGACGCTCGCACTCGAACAACGGCCGGCCGATGGCTATGTGCAATTCCGCAGCGGTGACAATGATTTCGCCCAAGGGCGCTTCCATCGCTTCGCGATGACGGCGGTGGGGCCGCGCAATCCCGGCATCAGCCTGTTCCGCATGCGCGGCGCCTTCGTCGAGGCCGGCCATTGGCGCGGCCCCGAGCATGACCGCTACATGACGCTCTATGCCGGTGCGATGCGGGAGCGCGATGAGGAGCGCCGCCGCGCGATGTTCCACGACATGCAGCGCCTGCTCGCCGAGGAAGTGCCCGCCCTGCTGCCGGCCGGCACCATGACCTTCTCTGTCCGCCGCCGCCATGTGCGCGACTTCGCCTTCCACCCGCAGATCTGGTCGGTGCGCTTCGACGATGTTTGGCGCGCGTGATCGGCGCCATCCTGCGCCGCATCGGGCTTTCGCTTCTCACCCTGCTGCTGCTGGCGTGCTTCATCTTCTTCGCCACCGAAGTACTGCCAGGCGATGCGCTGGATGTCTCGCTCTCGGCCGATGAGCTGGCCAATATCCCGCCGCATGTGCTGGCGGCGCGCAAGACGGAACTCGGGCTGGATCGGCCGGTGCTGGAACGCTTCGGCGCTTTCCTCTGGGGCCTTGCAACGCTCGATCTCGGCCGCACGCTGATCACCCGCGCGCCGGTCAGTGAGATCGTGGCGCTGCCCATGCGCAATTCGCTTGCACTCGCGGGGGCCACGCTGCTGCTCGCCTTTCCGGTGGCGCTCGCCATCGCGGTTGCCGCGGCGCAGGCGCCGGGCCGTTGGCTGGACAACACCGTCTCCGGTGCGGCGATCATCGGGTATTCGATCCCGGAATTCGTCACCGGGCTGCTGCTGATCGCGGTCTTCGCGGTGTGGTGGCCGCTCTTTCCCGCCACCATCACCGCCAATACCTCAGACCCGCTTTCGATCCTGCTCGCCGCCGCGCCGCTGGCGATCCTGACCACCATCATCGGCTCCATCGCCTATCTCGGGCGCATCCTGCGCGTCGGCATGGTCGAGGCAATGGCAGCCGATTTCGTGGAACGGCTCACGCTGTCGGGCATTCCGCGCTGGCGCATCATCTGGCTGCACGCGCTGCCGGCGGCGGTGATCCCGGGGCTTTCGGCGGCCGCACTCTACGCGGCCGCACTCGTCTCCGGCGTGGTGGTGGTGGAGCTGGTCTTCTCCTATCCCGGCATCGGCGCCGAGCTGGTGCGCGCGGTGACGCGGCGCGAGGTGCATGTGGTGCAGGCCATCGCGCTGGCGGCCGCGGTCTGCGTCGTCAGCTTCAACCTGGTGGCGGATCTGGCCATCGCCGCGCTCGACCCACGGGTGCGCGGGGCATGAAGGCCCTGCTCCGCCGGCCGGCCGCGCTGCTTGGCCTGTTGCTGGTCGGGCTGCATCTGGCGGTGGCGCTCAGCGCACCCTGGATCGCACCCTTCGCGCCGACCTCGCTGCTCGATGCACCGCTGGAGCCGCCCGATGGCCGCTACTGGCTCGGCACCGATGATCTGGGGCGGGATGCCTTCTCGCGCCTGCTGTGGGGCGGGCGGGTGGCCATCGTGGTGGCTTTCGCAGCGGGCGGAATCGCGGTGCTCGGGGGCGCGCTGCTCGGGCTTTCGGCGGCGTGTCGGCGCGGCACCTATGATGACGTGCTGCTGCGCCTGGTCGAGATGAAGCTGGCGGTGCCGACCATCCTGTTTGTCGCGATCTTCGTCACCGGCTTCGGGCAATCCGTGCCGGTGCTGATCGTGGCGGTTTCCATCATCCAGATGATGGGCGTGGTGCGCACCACCCGCGCGGCCGGCATCGTGCTGATGGAGCAGGGCTATGTCCGCGCCGCGCAACTGAACGGCGAGGGCGGCACAGCCATCGTGCTGCGCGAATTGCTGCCCAATGTGCTGGATTTGATGGCGGTGGAATTCGCGCTGCGCGCTTCCTCGGCGCTGCTGCTGGTCTCGGCGCTGTCCTTCCTGGGCCTGGGCATTTCGCCGCCCACGCCCGATTGGGGGCTGATGGTCGAGGATGGCATGGCGCTGCTCGACAGCGAGCCCTGGCTGGTGCTCGCACCCGCACTGGCCATCTCCTCGCTGGTGCTCGGCATCAACCTCGCCGCCGAGGGGTTGGCCGAAGCCTTCGGGCTGGATGCGGCGCGGGGTGGCGCGGGTGGCTGAACCCCTGCTCAGCGTGCGCGACCTGGTCGTCTCCTGGCGCAGCGCCGAGGGGCGCGCGACCCGCGTGGTGGATGGCGTCTCCTTCGACCTCGATGCCGGCGAGACCATCGGCATCGCCGGGGAGAGCGGCAGCGGCAAATCCACCCTCGCGCGCGCGTTGCTCGGCCATACCCGCGCGGGCAGCGTGATCGAGGCCGGCGCCATCCGCCTCGGCGGGCGGGACCTTGTGGGGCTGACACCCGGCACGCTGGCCGAGCTGCGCGGGCGCGAGGTGGCGATGGTGCCGCAGAACCCGCTCTCCTCGCTGACCTTCCATCTGCGCGTCGGCGCGCAGGTCGAGGAAGTGCTGCGCCACCGCGCCCGTCTCGATCGCCGCGCCGCGCGCGCCCGCGCCATCACCCTGCTGGGCGAGATGGGACTGCCCGACCCCGAGCGCCTGGCGCGACGCTACCCGCACCAGCTCTCGGGCGGGCAGCGCCAGCGCGTTGTGCTCGCCTGCGCCTTGGCCTGCGACCCGGCGCTGCTGGTGCTGGACGAGCCGACGACGGCGCTGGACAAGACCACCGAGGCGCAGGCGCTCGACCTGATCCGCCGCCTGCGTGCGGCGCGTCGCGGCGCCATGGTGATCGTCACGCATGACCTGAACGTCGTGGCCGATATCTGCGACCGCGTGATGGTCATGCAGCATGGCCGCGTGGTCGAGACAGGCCCGGTGCGGCGTGTCTTCGCGGCCCCGGGGCAGCCCTATACGCGCCTGCTGCTCGGCGCGGCGCTGCAGGTGGACGCCAACAGCCGCGCCGCCCCACCCACGCCCGGCCGCGCGCTGCTGCATGCCGAGGCGCTGGGCTTCAGCTATGCGCGCCCCACGCTGCTGTTCCGCCGCGCGCCCGCGGGGCCGCCCACCCTGGCCGACATCGCCTTCACCCTGCATCGGGGCGAGGTGCTGGGCGTCATCGGTGAATCGGGCTCGGGCAAGACCACGCTGGGCGGTTTGGTCACCGGGCTTCTGGCGCCGGCTGCCGGGGCCTTGCGCTTCGACGATGCCCCCCTGCCGGGCCGCGCCGCCGAGCGCAGCGTCGAGCAACGCCGGCGCATCCAGATGGTGTTCCAGGACCCGCTATCCTCGCTCAACCCGCGGCGGCGCGTGGGCGAACAGGTGATCCGGCCGCTGCGGCTGTTCCACGGGCTGGACCGGCGCGCGGCGGAGACAAGGGCCGCGTCCCTGTTCCAGGAACTTGGTCTCGACGCTGGCCTGCTCGCGCGTTTTCCGCGCCAGCTCTCGGGCGGCCAGCAGCAGCGCGTTGCCATCGCGCGCGCCTTCGCGGCGGAGCCCGATCTGCTGGTCTGCGACGAGATCACCTCCGCACTCGATGCCTCGGTGCAGGCGCAGGTGCTGGACCAGCTGGCCGGAATGCAGCGCCGCGCCGGCACCGCGATGCTGCTGATCACGCATGATCTGTCGGTGGTCTGGCGCATGGCGGGGCGCGTGGTCGTGATGCGCGGTGGTCGCATCCTGGAGCACGGCGAGACCGCTTCCGTGTTCCGCGCGCCCGCAGACCCCTATACTGCCGCGCTGCTCAGCGCCGCGACGCGCGCCACACGCGCGGCCGAACCTGTTCTCGCCACGACATGACGGAGCATCGACTGACAGCCATGCCACAGGACCTCGCCTTCACCGCGCCCGGCCGTTTCTGGAAGGGCAATATCCACACCCACTCGGTCGCGTCCGACGGCGTGCGCACGCCCGAGGCGGTCTGCGCCACCTATCGCGAGGCGGGGTATGATTTCCTCGCGCTGACCGATCATTTCCTGGCGAAATACGGTTTCCCGATCGTCGATACCCAACCGTTCCGCACACTCGGTTTCACCACCATCCTGGGCGCCGAATTGCACGCACCGGCAACCGCGCTGGGCGAGATGTGGCACATCCTCGCCGTCGGCCTGCCGGCCGATTTCGCGCCCCTCCTGCCGGGCGAGACGGGGGCGGCACTCGCCGCGCGCGCTGTGGCCGCCGGCGCCTTCGTCGCGATCCCGCATCCCTGCTGGTATGCGCTGACCGCCGAGGATGCCGCGACGCTGCCAGGCGCACATGCCGTCGAGGTCTACAATCACACTTCGCAACTGCGCACCGAGCGTGGCGATGGCGTCTATCTCGCCGACCAGCTTCTGGCGGGCGGGCGGCGCATCGGGCTGATCGCGGTGGATGACGCGCATTTCGCGTGCATGGATGCCTTCGGCGGATGGGTCATGGTGAAGGCGGAGGCAAATGAGCCGGCCGCCCTGCTCGATGCCCTGAAGGCCGGGCACTATTACGCAACGCAGGGCCCGCTGATCCACGACATCGCCTGGGGCGAGGAGACCGTGGAGATCACCTGCACCCCGGCCGCCAGCGTGATGGTGCTCGGCCGCGGCTCGCGCGCCGCGCAATCCGTCGCACCCGGGCAGACCTGCGTACGGCTGGCCCATGCCGCCCTAAAGGCAGGGGGCTTCGCGCGCATCGTCATCGCTGATGCGGCAGGCCGCCGCGCCTGGTCCAACCCTGTGTATTTCGAGAACGGAACCCCATGAGCCACACCACCGACATCCTCACCGAAATCCAGCGCCTGCTGGAACACCAGGCGAGCGGCCGCTACGGCCTGACGCTGATCAACCAGCAGCAGCACGCCTTGCAGGCGGCCACCCTGGCCGAGCGCGACGCACGCGGCGACGCACTGGTGGTCGCGGCACTGCTGCACGACATCGGCCACATGGTGCACGACCTCGGCGACAACCCGGCCGATGCCGGAATCGACGACCGCCATGAGGAGCTCGGCCATGCCTGGCTTGAGGCGCATTTTGGCCCGGAAGTCACCGAGCCCGTGCGGCTGCATGTCGCGGCGAAGCGCTACCTTTGCGCGGTCGAGGCCGACTACTTTGCCAAGCTCTCCCCGGACAGCGTGAAGAGCCTCGTGCTGCAGGGCGGCCCGATGTCGGCCGAGGAAGTGACGGCCTTCGAGGCGCTGCCGCAACACACCGCCGCTGTGCAACTGCGTCGCTATGATGAGCAAGCAAAGGTGAAAGGGCTGGAAACACCGCCTGTGGCTCACTTCATGCCGACTGTGGCGCGTTGCCTGGGGGGCTAGAAGCAGCCTCGGGTTTTGCGCGGTGCGAGGGTGCGGCGCATGCGGCGCGTTGCCATCGGCCTGGTTGGTTTGGTTGGTTTGTGGACGGCGCCGCGCTGCGGGAAGGGAGCGGTGCTTCATCGACCACCTCGGATCACGGTACGCGCCGCTTTACCACCCCCACCGACAGTGTCGCCGCCGCGAGATCAAACGCCGCGCCTGAAATATTCCGCGCCATTATTGCCGTTGATCGCAACCGAGTTGCCGCTGCCCAGGGGCAGCTTCACGCCGCCGCCCGGCACCTGGATTTGCGACTTCGGGATGGCGAAGGTGAGCGCCCCGGTGGTCGCGTTCAGCGCATCGACGGCGCTGGCGCCGAGCACATAGACCAGGCCGCGGACAGCATAATAAGCGACGACCTCAGCGCCCTGGGCAGCCCCGCCCGGCAGATTGGCATTGTTGACACTGAAAAGCGTGCTCGCCGCGATGGAACCCGACATCGGCCAAAGACCTCCTGATACTTCAGGATCGATTAACCAAATCAGCGGGCGTGATCTTTTCGATTTTCGATACAACGACATGATGATTTTGTGGCGAGGCAACTGAGCGGACGCCCCCCCCGGCGGTTCCGGCCAGCACAGCATGGGCGCTTGGCGACCGACTCAGCCAAGCGCGAGACGTCAGCGCTGAGCAGTGCGAGGCCGCCGGCCCGTTTGAAAGCTGCGCCGCGACAAGGACCCACGTCATATCGCACCCCTCGCAAAATATGCTGCGGCCTGTTTATCTTGCATGTCACGCTACGCGCGGCGCTTGGCGACCTTTCGGCAAAGGCTGTCGACTTCCTGCGGTTCGGACCGCATCTGGGAATGCCCTGGAAAGGCGTGCCTCGTATCGGCAGCCACATCCCTTATTCATTGCCGCAAGACATTTTTGGCCACGTCCCGGTCGCTTGCCGCCTGCACGACGCCTGCACCGCGCGGGTCGACCAACTTCCATGCATCAGCACCCCATCATGTCCCGCCTTTTCGCTTTGCCCCGTGCCATCTTATGGATTTTCTCACGTGCCAGCGGGATGGGGGAACGATGACGATTCGCGGTATTCGCGATCAGCCGCCAGCCGCGGCAGGGCGCGGATAGGTGAGGTGCCGGATCGGGCCGAGCAGGGTCGATTCCAGCCCTGCCGGGCGGATCAGCACCGTCTCCACATGGTCGTGATGCAGATGGTGCATCAGCGCGCCGCAATGACGCGCGCCGGGCAGCCCGGGCTGGTCCGCTGCCTCCACCACGAAGGACAGCGGCGGCGCCCAGACATAGGCTACACGGCCGCGCGTGAATGCGTGGTGCAGGTGCAGATGGCCCGAGGCGACAAGGCGCAGCCCAGGATGGTCCAGCAGCGCAGCCAGGGCCGCGCGCGCATGGGGTGGCACCGACCAATAGTCGAAGGTCGGATCATCCGGTTCGGTCACGAAGACCGGCTTGTGCAGGAACAGCGCGATGCGGCGCTCCCCGGCGGATGCGGCGGCTTCGGCGATGAAGCGCGCCTGGGCTTCCTCCTCCGGATGGTCAGTGCCCATCACCTCGGAGTTCAGCCCGATGACCCGCCATCCGGGCAGGTCATGCAGCCCCCGCCCGACACCACAATGCGCCTGGAACCGCGCAATCCGCGCATCGTCGAAGGGTTGCGTCGGCATGGTGTGGACGTGGCTGCCGGTGTCGTGGTTGCCGGGCAGCGCCAGCATGGGGCCGGGAAAACCGCCGAGCGTCTGGGCAGCGAAGGCCAGATCGACATCATGCTCCGCGCCATCGAGGGAAAGGTCGCCCGTCGCTACCGTCAGGTCCGGCGGCGTTACCGCCATCGCCGCGCGGACCAGCTCGACATTGCGGCGGAAGAATTCCCTCCGCGGCGACAGATGCAGATCGCTCAGTTGCAGGATCGAGGGCACGTCTCAGCCACGGCGCGGCAGCAGGCGGCGCACCTCGGCGGCCATCTCGGGCAGCACGACCTCAGGCGTCGCCTGGCCTTCGACCACGCGGGCCATGTTGTTCACCATCACCTCGGTCACCCGCACGCTGTTGGCACCGGGGAAGGCGTACCAGGGAACCATCCGCGGCACCTGCAGGGTCGCGGTCTGGAACAGCGGATTTTCGCGATAGAATTCCGCAAGGTGGCGCGGGTCATCGATGGCGAGCTGGTTGGTCGGCACATAGCCGGTGTTCTTCACCATCAGCGTGGTGCCTTCCGCGCTGGTGGAGAAGCGCAGATATTTCCACGCCGCCTCGCGCTTCACCGCGTCGCGCGCGGTCAGCATGCCCGCGGCGCCGCCGGTGGGCAGGCGGCCATTCACCGGATCGATCACGGGAAGGATCGCTGTCCGCATCTCGAAGTTGCGGCCGACGCTGGTGATCATGTTGCGCAGGAAGGCAGTGGAGCCGAAGCGCATGCCGAGCTTGCCGGCAGCAAATGCCTGCAACGCGGTGGTGCCGTTGAGGTTCGGCATGCCGCCCTCGGTCACCATCCGGCGCAGCAGGCGCAGGCTGGCGAGGCCTTCGGGGCCCGCGAAGCCTACATCGCGCTCATCGGGGGTGAGCATGCTGGCGCCATGGCTGAACAGCAGGGCGGAAAACATCCAGTCATCGCCAGGCCATTGGAACCACATGCCCTCATTAGCGTCGCCCAGCGCCTTGATGCGGGCAGACAGCGCAATCACCTCATCCCAGCTCTTGGGGAAGGCTTCGGGATCGGGGCTCACGCCGACGCGGCGCAGCAGGTCGGTGTTGTAGTAGGAGATGGCGTTGGACGCCGCGTAGGCGAGGCCCGACTGCAAGCCGCCGAAATGCGCGAGGGCAAGAATGCTCGGCGAATAGCCATGCGTCGCCGGATTGCCCTCTCGCGCCAGCAGCGGAGCGAGATCCTGCGCGATGCCACGCTCGGCGAAGACGCGCAGGCGATTGAAGCCCTGGTAGGACAGATCTACCAGCTGGTTCGCTGCCGCCTGACGCAGGATCAGCTGATTGCCTTCCTCGTAGTTCGGCGTGGTGAGGAAGCGCACCGTGATGCCTGGTTCGCGCCGGACGAACTCGGCGGTGATGGCGTCGTAGCTTTCCTTGAAGATGTTCGGCTGCGCGTAGTGCACCGTGATCTCCACGCTGGCCTGCGCGTGGATGGCGGGTGCGGCGAGAAGGCCGGCGGTGGCGCCGAGTGCGGTGCGGCGGGTGAGGCTGGTCATGATCGATGCTCCTGCGGATGAGTGGGTCAAGAGGCGCGCGGCAGCAGGCGCGTGACTTCGCGCTGCATGTCCTGCGCAACCTGTTCGGGCGTGGCACGCGCCTCGACGAGGCGTTGCAGATTGTCGGTGACGGTCTGGCTGATGCGCACGCCATTGGCGCCGGGGAAGGCGTACCAGGCGAGAGCGATGGGCAATTGGCGCATCGCCGCGGCGAACAGCGGATTGGCGCGATAGAACTCCGCGAGCCAGCGCGGCTCATCCACCGCCAACTGGTTGCAGGGCACGTAGCCGGTATTCTGCACCATCAGCGTGGTGCCTTCCGCGCTGGTCGAGAAGCGGAGGAATTTCCACGCGGCTTCCTGCTTCGCCGGGTCGCGCGCAAGCAGCATCCCGGCCGATCCGCCGACCTGCAGCCGGCCGCGCTGCGCGTCGATCACCGGCATGATGGTCGTCGCGACCGGAAAATTCTGCCCAACGGATTGCACGACGTTGCGCAGGAAAGCGGTGGAGCCGAAGCGGATGCCGATGCGCCCGGCGCCGAAGGCCTGCTGCGCCGCCGTCGTGTTCAGGTTCGGCATGCGGCCATCGCGGATGATGCGCTGATACAGCCGGAGCGATGCTAGGCCCTCGGGGCTCTCGATCAGGAAGCGACGCTCATCCGCGCTCATGTACTGGCCGCCCTGGCCGTAGAGCAGCGCCGACCAGGCCCATTCGCCGACATCGTAGTACAGCGGGTCCGGTGCGTTCGGCAGGCGCGCGATGCGTGCGGCGAGCTCCAGCATGCCATCCCAATCGGTCGGGATGGCCTCGGGGTCGGTGCCGACGCGGCGCAGCACATCGACATTGGCATAGGTAATCATTGTGGAGACGGCATAGGCGAGGCCCGCCTGCATTCCGCCGGCGCGGCCAAGGCCCAGGATCGTGTCGCTGTAGCCCTGCGTCGCGGGATTGCCCTCGCGCGCCAGGAAGGGTGCAAGATCCTGGCAGATGCCACGCTCGGCGAGCAGGCGCCCCCGGTTGAGGCCCTGATAGGTCAAGTCCGCCTGCGTGCCGGAGACCGCCTGGCGGAGGATGAGCTGCAGGCCCTCATCATAGTTCGGCGTCGTCACCCAGTTGATGCGGATGCCGGGCTCGCGGCGGGCGAAGGCGGCAGCCACGGCTTCCTTGGACTCGCGAAAGATCTGCGGCTGCGCGTAGTGGATCGTGATGTCCACGCTGGCCTGCGCGCGCACCGCCGGAGCGGCGAGGCTTACGCCCATGGCGCCGAACAGGGTGCGGCGACGAAGATGCGTCATCATGCGCGTGATCTCCCGTTTCAGCCCTTGAGGCCGGTGGTGGCGATGCCTTCGACGAAGCGGCGCTGCGCGAACAGAAAGGCCAGCACCAGCGGCAGCGTCATGATGACGGCGGCCGCCATCAGCGCCGCGAAATCATCGCCCGCTTCGTCGGAGCGGAAATACAGCACGCCCAGCGCCGGGGTGGCGCGCGCCTGCCCCTCGATGACGATCAGCGGCCAGAACAGGTCGTTCCAATGCGTGACCACGGAGAAGATCGCGAAGGCGGTGGCGGCCGGCCAGGCATTGGGCAGCACCACGCGCCAGACCACCTCGAGCTCGCCCATGCCGTCCAGCCGCGCGGCATGGATCAACTCATCCGGCAGCGCCTTGAAGAACTGGCGGAACAGGAAGATCGCGAAGACCGAGATGGTGAAGGGCAGGATAAGCGCGGCATAGGTGTTCAACAGACCGATCTGGCTGAAGGCGACGTAGAGCGGCAACGCGGGGACATGGGGTGGCACCAGCAGCCCGAGCATCACCAGGCCGAACACCCATTCGCGCCCGGGAAAGCGCAGCTTGGCCAGTGCATAGGCGGCCGGCACGGCGAACATCAGCTGGAAGACCAGGATGCCGGCGCAGACCACAAGACCGTTCCAGAGATAGCTGAAGACCGGGATCTGGCTGAAGACGCGGCCGTAATTCTCCATCGCGTGGAAGCGTTCAGGCCAGAGGACCAGACTGGCGCGGAACAGTTCGTCGAGCGGCTTGAGGCTCGCTGAGACCATCCAGATGTAGGGCATGAGCACCACCAGCCCGAGTGCGACCAACAGCAACAGCCGCGGTGCATCGGCCAGCAGGGTTCGCTTCGTTGGCTCAACCATAATGCACCCGCTTGTCGAGCGCCTTGGTCTGCAACCAGACCAGCACCAGCACCATGGCGAGGAAGACCATGGTAATCGCCGCCGAGTAGCCCAGCCGCAGGAAGGTGAAGCCTTCCTTGTACATGGTGTGCAGCAGCACCTCGCTGGCCTTGTTCGGCCCGCCCTGCGTCAGCACCGCGACGGTGTCGAATACGCGGATGCTGCGGATCATCGTGATGGTGACGACGAACAATGTCGTCGGTCCCAGCAACGGCCAGGTGACGAGGCGGAATCGATCCAGCCCGCCCTTCGCGCCATCGACCTCGGCCGCGTGGTACAATTCGCGCGGGATCGCGGTGAGGCCCGCGAGAAACAGCACCATGTTGTAGCCGAGGTTTTCCCAGACCCCGATCGCTGCAAGGCTGAGCAGCACCCAGTCCGACGAGGAGAGCCAGAACGGCGGCGATTCCACGCCGAGCGTGCGCAGGAAAGCGTTGAGCGGGCCGATGGTCGGGTGCAGCAGGTATTGCCAGGCGGCGGCCATCGCCACCGTCAGCGACACGACGGGCAGGAAGAACACGGCGCGGAAAAACGACCGACCGCGGATGCCGGCCTCGATCAGCAGCGCGGCGCCGAGGCCCAGCAGGATCGACAGCGGCGTGACCAAGCCGACATAAATCACGGTGTTGCGGAACGCGATGGCGAAGCCGCGGTCTTCCAGCAATTCCTCGAAGTTGCCCAGGCCGATCCAGGACCAGCCGGGCAGGCCGAGTTCGTAATCGGTGAAGGCAAGCAGGATGGTAGCACCCGTAGGCAGCAGCAGCATGAGCAGGTAGGCGAGCCCGGCAGGCAGGGTCAGCATCAGCCCGGCCAGCGCTTCGCCCACCGGCGCGCGCGCGGCCTTGGCAGGCAGGCGCCCTGCGACCGCCTCAGACAAGGGCCACCTCGGCAGGCTGCGCCATGGTGTTGCGCAGCGCCACGCGTTGGCCGGCGGGGTCGAACAGCAGGGCGCGCGTGGGCTCGAATTCCAGCATCAGGGCGGTGCCGGCGGTGGGGCGCGGGGCGTCGGGCGGCAGGCGCAGCACCAGCGCCTCACCGCTCGGTGTATGGCGGGCATGCAGCAGCACGCTTTCGCCCAGAAATTCGACGCCTTCGGCCAAGGCGGGCAATCCGGCGTTCGACAGGCGCAGATCCTCCGGCCGCAGGGCCAGCGTCAACCGTCCCGGCGGGGCGTGCAGGCCGATGGCCGCGCCCGCCACATGCACGCGGCCGGCGGCGTCCGATTCAGCCGGCAAAGTGTTGATGCGCGGGCTGCCGATGAAGGTGGCAACGCGCAGATCCTGCGGATCGGCGTAGATGGCCTCTGGCGTCGCCACCTGCAGGATGCGCCCGGCCTGCATCACAGCCACGCGGTCGGCCATGGTCAGCGCTTCGGACTGGTCATGCGTGACGTACAGCGTTGCCGCACCAACGCGCCGATGGATCTCGACGATCTCGCGCCGCGTCTGCACGCGCAAAGCGGCATCGAGGTTCGAGAGGGGTTCGTCCATCAGGAAGGCCGCGGGGTGGCGGACGATGGCGCGCGCCAGTGCGACGCGCTGCCGCTGGCCGCCCGATAGCTGTCCGGGCCGGCGATCGAGGAGCGCGCCAAGGCCAAGGGAATTCGCTGCCTGCACGACATCCGCTTCGATCGCGGCGAGGCGTGCTGCGCGGCCGGGAAGGAACCGACCCAGCAGCGGCATGCGCTGCATCGCGGATAACCGCCGCATGGCGAGCGGGACGGCGATGTTCTGTCGTGCCGTCAGATGCGGATAAAGCGCGTAGGATTGGAAGACCATCGCGACATTGCGCTCGGCCGCGCGCACGCGCGTGAGGTCTCGCCCGCCGACGCAGACGCGGCCTGAATCGGCCGACTCGATGCCGGCGACGATACGCATGAGCGTCGTTTTCCCGCAGCCAGACGGGCCGACGAGCGCGACGAACTCACCCGGTTGAACGTCGAGCGAGACCTCGTCCAGCGCTGTGACCGCACCGAAGCGGCGTGTCGCGCGTTCGATGCTTATTCCCGACATCAGCGCGCCCCCTGGACCGCATGCAGCGGGGTGTATTGCAGCGCCCCATGACAGGCGTGCTGAGGGCATGTGAAGCTTTCATGTCTGAAGGCGCCACGCCGCTGCTCGTGCTTCGCGCGCAGGGCTCTCGTCCTGGTCACAAGTCGAAGGTCCCGGTCTGGTCGAGGTAGCCATGGGTGTGGACGATGACGTCGTGCTCCGTGACGCGGACCAGCGCATAGGCGGCCGGTTCATGGCTGCCCGCCGTGGTCGCGCGCGGGGAAAGATCCAGCGCCACCTGATGCGCCGTGCCGCGCAGGGAGGAGAAGGGGATCCCCATCCAGGAGCCACCGAGCGGGCGGTGCAGATGGCCGTGGAACATGTGCCGGATGCGGGCGCGATGCGGCGCCAGGGTCTCGGCCAGATCAGGCGCATTGAGCAGCGGAATGCGGTCCATCGGGGATATGCCAACCGCCATGGGCGGGTGATGCAGGAACACGAAGACGGGGCCATCGCTCGCCGTGAGCCGTGCCGCCAGCCAGGCCAAGCGATCCTTGCACAGCGCCCCGGCATGCGTACCCTCGGTCTTGGTGTCGAGCAGCAAGAACAGACCGACATCGGTCTCGATCGCCTGCTGGATGAAGCCGGCTTCGTCTGTGGGCGCATCGGGAAAGGCCGCGCGGAAATGCGCGCGCTCATCATGATTGCCGAGCATCAGCTGGAAGGGCATGGGCAAGCCAGCGAGGATGCCACGAAGCTCGGCATAGGCCTCGGGCTGGCCGTGATGCGTGAGGTCGCCCGTGATGATGACGAACTCCGCTGGCGCCGCGCCGTAGGGGCCGTGGCGGGCGGCGATGCTCTCCACCGCCGCACGCAAACGCTCGGAAGGATCGAGGCCGTAGTTGGCCTCGCCGGCGGGCAGGATATGGGTGTCGGTCAGGTGGATGAAATTGAACATGGCGTCCGCCCAGGCTGGAGGAGCGGCGCCGGCCATGCAGCCGGCGCCCGGGAGTGTCTCAACGCCGCGGCAGCAGCGCCTGCACATCGGCCGTCATCCGCATCAGCGCCGCAGCGGGCTCAGCCCGCTTGCCGACGACGGATTGCAGATGGTCATTCACCACATCGGTGATGCGCAGCGCGTTCTGGCCGGGGAAGGCGTACCAGCCCGTGATCGCATCGGCCTGGCGGAAGGTGATCAGGTGGTTGGGATTCTCGCGGTAGAAGCGGCCCAGCATTTCCTCGCGCTCGGCGGGGATGGTTGTCGCGGGCATGTAGCCGGTGTGGTTGACCATCATCGTGCCGCCGATCGGGCCGGTGGCGAATTTGATGAACTCCCACGCCGCGCGCTGCTTGGCGGCATCGCGGGTGAACATCATCGCGACATTGCCGCCGGCGGGGATGCGCCCGCCCTCGGCCGAGATCGGATAGCGGCCGCAGACCAGCGGGAAGCGGCCGCCGATCTCGCGGTTGTAGCGGCCGAGCTGTGCGGTGGATTGCATGGAGATGCCCATCCGCCCGCCGAAGAAATCGGTGAACATCGTGGCCGGGCGGATATCAGGCATGTGGCCTTCCTCGACCAGCATCCGCAGCACGCGCATGGCAGCCTGGCCGGGCGCATCGCCGAAGGCCACGCGGCGCTCATCGGCATCGAGCATGCGGCCGCCATGGCTGAACACCAGCCCCTGCCAGGACCAGTTGCCGGTGATGGTCCAGTCGAAGAACATCCCCGTGGTGCTCTCCGTGCTGCCGTGAATCGCGCGGGCGAGGGCCGCCACGCCTTCCCAGGTGTTGGGAAGCGCTTCGGGGTTGCCGCCGGCGCGGCGCACCAGATCGGCATTGAAATAAAGAATGGGCGTGGACAGGGCGAAGCCGATGCCGGTCTGCTGCTCGCCCACACGGCCAAGGCTCAGCAGCGTTTCGGAATAGCCCTGCTGAGCGGTCTGCGGGTCGGCCGCCATGAAGGGGCGCAGGTCGACGGGGATCTCGCGCTCGAGCAGGGTGCGCTGGCGGTTCAGGCCGTGAAACGCGATGTCGGGCAATTGGCGCGTGATGGAATCGCGCAAATGGCGCTGCATGATCGCCTCGTAGTCGGGCTCCGCCGCGCGCCAGGTGATGCGGATATTCGGGTTCTGGCGAGAGAAGGCCTCGCCTACATTTTCCATCAGCCCGCGAAAGAGTTCGGGGATGGAGTATTGCGCGGTAAGCTCCACCGCCTGGCTTTGCGCACGGGCGTAGAGCGGCAGGGCGAGCGTGGCGCTGGCACCCAGAAGGGCGCGGCGGTTCATGTGCATGATGAGTCTCCTGTTGCGGAAGGAAGGGGCTTGGTCATTTCACGCCGGTCATCGTCACGCCCTCGATGAAGGCGCGCTGGGCGAGCAGGAAGGCGAGGGCGAGGGGCGCCGTCACCACGGTGGCCGCGGCCATCAGCGGACCGAAGGCGGCGCCGGCTTCGGCATTGGCGAAGAAGGCGATGCCGAGCGGCGGCGTCATCAAATGCTCGTCCTGCACCGCGAGCAGCGGCCAGAAGAACTCGTTCCAATTCCAGATGAAGGAGAGGCAGGCGAAGGCCGCGATTGCGGGCATCGCCGTGGGCAGCATGATGCGCCACACGATCGCCCATTCGGAGAGCCCATCCATGCGCGCCGCCGCGATCAGGTCATCGGGCACGGTGCGGAAGAATTGCCGCATCAGGAAGATGCCGAAGACCGAGATGGTGCTGGGCAGGATGATGGCGGCATAGGTGTTCAGCAGGCCGAGCTGCCACAGCCCGATATAGAGCGGGATCGCCGGCACCTGCGGCGGGATGAGCAAGGCGAGCACCACCATCGCGAATGCCGTCTGCCGCCCGCGCCAGCGCAGTTTTGCCAGCGCATACGCCATCGGCAGCGCGGTCAGCGCCTGGGCGGCAAAGATGCAGAGCGTGATGAAAAACCCGTTGGCCAGGAAGCGCAGCAGCGGCACGCGGGTGAAGGCGGCCGTGTAGTTTTCCAACGCGTGCCACTGGATGGGCAGCAGGCGGAATTCGGGCGCGAAGACTTCCCCCGGCGGCTTGAAGGAGATCGAGATCATCAGCACGAAGGGCGCGATCATGATGATCGCACCGCTCAGCAGGATGAAATGGAGCAGCGTGCGCCTAACCATAATGCGCGCGCCGGTCGAGGATGGTGGTCTGCGCAAGGGTGATCAGCAGCGTGAGTGCGAGGAACACCATGGTGATCGCCGCGCCATAGGCCGAGCGCAGGAAGGTGAAGCCCTGCTGAACCATGGTGAACAACAGCACCTCGGTGGATTTGGACGGCCCGCCTTCGGTCAGCACCTGCACCGTGTCGAAGACCTGGAAGCTGCGGATGGCGGTGATGGCCACGACGAAGACCAACGCCGGACCCAGCATGGGCCAGGTGACGCGGCGAAAGCGCTCCCAGGTGCCATCGGCGCCGTCCATCGCCAGCGCTTCATAGAGATCGGCGGGGATGGATTTCAGCCCGGCCATGAACAGCACCATGGCGAGGCCGAGATTCTGCCACACGCCGATCACGGCCAATGCGAACAGCGCAGTGTCCGGGTTCTGCAACCAATCCGTCGTGGGAATCCCGAGCGTGCGGAAGGCCTGGTTCACGAAGCCCACCGTCGGGTGGAACATGAATTCCCAAACCAGCGCCATGGCGAGCAAGGTGCTGGCCACCGGCAGGAAATAGGCGGCGCGATAAAAGCCTCGCCCGCGCCCGACACCTTCGATGGCGATGGCCGCCAGCAGCCCTAGCCCCACCGTCGCCGGCACCGAAATGCCGACATAGATCACGGTGTTGCGCAGGCTGATCCAGAAGACGCGGTCGTCCCATAACTCGATGTAGTTCTCAAGACCGGCGAAGCCGATGCGGGGCTCGCCGAAATTCCAGTCGGTGAAGGAGAGCAGACCCACCGCAACCGTGGGGCCGAGCAGCATCAGCCACATCAGGATGAAGGCGGGCAACGCGAGCAGCGTGCCGGCCACCGCTTCGGAACGACGCGCATCAGGCATGGGCCGGCTCCCGTTGCGCGGCCGAGAGCGGCAGGCGCGCGCCATCGGCGCCGAACAGCACGGCGTTGGTCACCGCGAGGTGCAGGCGCTGTCCTGGCGCGAGGCCGCGCGCCGCCATGGGCGAGAGCCGCAGCATCGCGCCCCCCTTGAGCTGGCACATCGTCTCGGCGCCCAGATGCTCGATGCGTTCGATCTCGAGCGGAATGCCCGATGCGGCGGGGGACCAGTTCTCCGGGCGCACACCCAGCGTCAGCGCGCCGCGCGCGGAGCTGCGCCACGGCAGGGCGACGCCTGCGACAGTGACCACGCCATCGGCGGCAATGTCTGCCTCAAGCGCATTCATCGGCGGCGAGCCGACGAAGCGCGCGACCTCCAGGCTGGCGGGTTCGTCGTAAAGTTCTTGCGGCGGAGCCACCTGCAGAACGCGCCCGCCCTGCATCACCGCCACGCGATCAGCCATCGCCATGGCCTCGCTTTGGTCATGGGTCACATACAGCGCAGTGACGCCGAGGCGCCGAGTCAGGGCGACGATTTCGGCCCGCGCCTCACCGCGCAGCCGGGCGTCGAGATTGGACAGCGGCTCATCCATCAGGAAGGCGGCGGGGTTGCGCACCATGGCTCGCGCGAGTGCCACGCGCTGGCGCTGGCCACCGGAGAGCTGTGCGGGCTTGCGCGCCAGCAGCGGCGCCAGGCCCAAGGGTGCGGCCACGGCATCCACATCCGCGGCGATGGCCTTGCGCGCGGCGCCGGAGAGCGCGCGGCCGAGCAGTGGCACGCGCTGCCAGGCCGACAGCCGGCGCATCTCGAGCGGCAGCGAAATATTCTGCCGCACCGTCATGTAGGGGTAGAGCGCGTAGCTCTGGAACACCATCGCGAGGTCGCGCGCCTTGGGTGCGAGTGAATCCACGCGGCGCGCGCCGATCCAGACCTCGCCGGCATCGGCGGTCTCTAGCCCGGCGAGGATGCGCAGCAGGGTGGATTTGCCGCAGCCGGAGGGGCCGAGAATGGCGAGGAACTCGCCATCGGCGACCTCCAACGTCACGTCGCGCAATATCGACGTGCCGCCGAAACTTTTGCTGATGCCGCGCAGGACAACGCCAGGCATGGATGCATCCTTGTTCGCCGGATGAAGCAGCTAGGCGAGCGAGGTGTCAGCCGGGATGCAGATCGATGAAGCTTGCACGACAAGGCGCTGTTTGCTGCGTGCAAGCACGTGTCGATCTAGACAAGGATTGCGGTTGTTCAGGGCATGCTCCGTCGCCCGGCGGAGCGCCGCCGCTGCCTCATGCCGACGCCGCGTGCGCGATGGCGACAACACCCGCGTCGCCGGGGCGCGCCTGCGTATCGGACGCTACTTCAGTTGCCGTCGCAGCGCGGCCCCGAGGCTGTCCACCGCGACCACGCAAACAAGGATTGCGAGCAGGATGGCCGACACCTGATCATAGGCGATCAGCCGCAGTGCTGCGATCAGCTCGAACCCGATGCCGCCAGCACCCACGATGCCGAGCACGGTGGAAGCGCGGAAGTGATACTCCCACCGATAGATCGTGATGTCGGCCAATTGCGGCAGCACCTGCGGCAACACCGCATGGGTGATGACCTGCACACGGGTCGCGCCCGCTGCGCGCGCGGCTTCCAGTGGCTTGGGGTCCACATGCTCGATCGCCTCGGCGTAGAACTTGCCGACCATGCCCACCGAATGCAGCGCCAGCGCCAGCACGCCGGGCAGCGCGCCGAACCCCACGGCCGCGACGAAGATGATGCCGAGGATCAGCTCGGGCACCGAGCGCAGGAAGGACAGGACCAGCCGCGTGACATGCCCCAGCGCGGGGTGCGGGGTGATGTTCGGCGCGGCCAGCAGGGCCAATGGCAGCGAGAGGATCACCGCGAGCAGCGTGCCCGCGATAGACATGGCCAGCGTGTCCAGCAGCGGGCGCATCCAGGACTGCCAGCGCGAGAAATCCGGCGGCACCATCTCGGACGCGAGCTGCGCCAAGGCAGGGATGCCTTCGGCGAAACGCGCCGCGTCAAAGAAGCCCGTGATGGCCAACGCCACCACGCACAGCGCCAGGATGCCCGCGACAAGCAATGCCTGGCGCCGGCCCTGTGCGCGCTCCTCTGTCAGGATCGGCTGGTGCGTGGTGGTCGACATCAGCTCATCCGGCTGAGGTCGAGGTTCAGGATGCGCGCTGTCTCGCGCAGCACGTCATAGGCGGCGTCATCGGTGGGCGCGAAGCCCTCCACCCGGAAATTGCGCAGCAAGGCGGGGTCGCGCAGGTTCAGGAAGGCGTCGCGGATGGCCTGCTTGAGGTCGGGGGCGAGATCGCCCTGCATCACCATGGGGTAGTTCGGGATCGGGTCTGAAAAGGCGACATCGACCAGGCGCTCGCGCTGGATGATGTTGCGCGCCAGCAGCGAGAGGAAGATCGGCTCGGACAGGGCGCCCACCGGTGCGCGGCCCGATTGCACGGTGCGCGCGACCGCATCATGCGTGCCCACATGCACCACGCGAAAATCGCGCTCGCCCACCAGGCCGGTGCGGCGCAGGATGGTCGCGCGCGGCACGAGGTGCGATGAGGTCGACGCCTGGTCGCCGAAGGCCATCGGATGGCCGCGCACATCCTCGAGCGTCTTCACCGGCCCATCGGCCGCGGCGATGATGATGGAGCGGTAGGTGGGCGAGCCGCGCTCGACCCCCACGGCGAAGGGCTCGATGCTTTCTGCGCGCGACTTCGCGAGCACGTAGGAGAAGGGGCCGAAATACGCGATCTCGATGCGGCCGAAGCGCATCGCCTCGATCATCGAGGAATAGTCGGTCGTCACCACCACCTGCACGTCGCGGCCCAGCGCCTGTGCGAGGTGCGCGCGCAGCGGCTGTGCGTTCTGGATGATGGACGAGGCGTTCTCATCGGGCAGCAGCGCCATGCGCAGGCGCGAGGGGTTACGCGGCTGCGCCCAGGCGGGCGTGGCGGCGAGCGCCAGCATCGGGGCCGCAAGCAGGGAACGACGGTTCATGGCGTGGTCTCCAGGATGGGGAAGGCCGCGATGGCGGGGGCCGCTACGCCGCCGTAGATCAGGCGGATCGCAGCCTCGTTGAGGGTAGCGGGCGGTCCGTCAAACACCACGCGGCCGCCGCCGATGCCGATGATCCGGTCGGCGAAGCTGCGGGCGAGATCGACCTGATGCAGCGAGACGATCGCGCTCAGCCCATCCTGGCGGCAGATGTCGTGCAGCAGGGCCAGCACGCGCTCGGCCGTGGCGGGGTCGAGCGAGGCGACGGGTTCATCGGCCAGGATCATCGTCGGCGCCTGGGCAAGCGCGCGGGCGATGCCCACCCGCTGCTGCTGCCCGCCCGAGAGCTGGTCGGCACGGCGCAGCGCGAGGTCGAGCAGGCCCACACGCTCCAGCGCGTCCAGCGCCAGATGCTTCTCGGCCGCGGGCAAGGGCAGCAGGCTGCGCAGGGTGCCGTGATGGCCCAGCCGCCCCGTCAGCACATTGGCGAAGGCGGTCAGCCGGCCGATGAGCTGGTGCTGCTGGAACACCATCCCCGTCGCGCGGCGATGCTCGCGCCAGGCGCGCGTGGTGCGCAGCGCGCCCAGCTGGGGGGCTTCGACATGGCCCTGGCTGAGCGGCACGAGGCCATTGAGGCTGCGCAGCAGCGTGGATTTTCCGGCACCCGAGGGGCCGAGCAGCACGGTGAAGGCGCCCGCCGCGAAGTCCAGGCTGGTGGGGTGCAGGGCGCGCGTACCGTTCGGGTAGACCACACCGGCATCGATCAGTCGCAGCGCCACCGGGGGCGGTCTTTGATTGGTCATTTGCATTGCAGGACCTGATTGATAACTTTCGACCCTATAACTTGGCTTGGCCCAGCGCCGGAGTGACGTCTCGATGAAACCCGCCTCTCCGCCCCGCATCCTCGTCACCCAGCCCCTGCATGCCTCGGTGCTGGCGCATCTGCAGGGCTTCGCCACCGTCGAGATGAACTCGGGCCCCGCACCTTGGCCCGCGGCGGAACTGCGCGACCGAGCGGCCATGGCTGACGGCCTGCTGACCTTCATGACCGACCATGTGGATGACGCCTTCCTCGCCGCCTGCCCGGGCCTGCGCATGATCGGCTGCGCGCTGAAGGGCGCCGATAATTTCGACCTCGCGGCCTGCCGCGCCCGCGGTGTCGTGGTCTCCGTCGTGCCGGATTTGCTGACCGCGCCCACGGCCGAGCTCGCGGTGGGATTGCTGATCGGGCTGGGCCGCCATCTGCGCGCGGGCGACGCGCTGGTGCGCAGCGGCGGCTTCGCCGGCTGGCGCCCCATCCTGTTTGGCGCGGGGCTGGAAGGGGCGAGCGTGGGGCTGCTCGGCTTTGGTCGGGTCGGGCAGGCGGTGGCGGCGCGGCTGCACGGTTTTGGGTGCCGGCTGATGGGCCATGACACAGGCGCCCCGCCGCCGCCCGGCGTCACCGCCTTGCCGCTGGAGGAGGTGCTGCGGGTGGCCGATGCGCTGGTGCTGGTGCTGGCGCTGCCGCTGACGCCTGCGACGCGCCACATCCTCGATGCCGCGCGCCTCGCTGCACTGCCGGCGCATGCGCTGGTGGTCAATGTCGCGCGCGGGTCGCTGGTGGATGAGGCGGCGGTGGCCGAGGCGCTCAGCGCCGGGCGGCTTGGCGGCTATGCGGCCGATGTCTTCGAGATGGAAGACTGGGCCCTGCCCGACCGCCCGCGCGCGATCCCGCCGGCGTTGCTGGCCCATCCGCGCACGCTGTTCACGCCGCATCTGGGCTCGGCCGTCGCGCAGGTGCGCGAGGCGATCGAGGCGGCGGCGGCGGCGTCGCTGGCGGCGTTCTTTGCCGGTGCCGTTGTGCCGGGACGGGTCGCCTGATGCTCGATCTGGGGCTGCTGAACAGCTTCATCGCGGTGGTCGATGCCGGCGGGTTCCGGGCCGCCGCCCGCAGGCTGGGCGTGTCGCAGCCCTTGCTGAGCCAGCGGCTGCGGCGGCTGGAGGAGCAGCTGGGCGCCCCCTTGATCGAGCGCGGCCAGCGCGGCGGGGCACCCACACCGCACGGCCTTCGCCTGCTGCCGCATGCCCGCGAGCTTCTGGAGGGGGCGCGACGGGCCGCGGCGCTGTTCGCGCCCCGCCCGCTGGTCATCGGCGCTGCGCGCAACCCTGGCCTGTACATGCTGCCGCCACTGCTGCGGCCGGAGGAGGAGTTGCGCCTGTCCTCGAACCCCGAGGCGCTGGAGTGGCTCGCCCAAGGCCAGACCGACATCGCCTTCACGGAATGGTGGGATGGCCGGCCGGGTCTGAAGGCGGTGCCCTGGCGGCACGAGCCGGTTATTGCCGTCGTCTCGCCTCGTCATCGCTTTGCCGGTCGCGGCCCGGTGGAGCTGGCCCGCTTCCTGGCCGAGCCGATGGTCGGGGGTGAACCGGGCACGGGCATGGGCCGCCTGCTCGCCGAGGCGCTGGGCGCGCCTGCCCCTGCCATGCGGCTGGCACGGTCCATGGGCAGCACGGAGGGGGTGAAGCGCGCGGTGGCGGCTGGCCTGGGGGTCTCGGTGCTGCTGGCCTGCGCAGCGCGCGATGAATTGGCGGCCGGCTCCTTGGTCGCGGTGCCGCTGGCTGGGCCGCCGCTGAGCCGGTGCATCTGGGCTGTGGTTCTCGCCGGGCTTCCGCGGGGGGCCCCCGCATGGCAGTTCCATGCGCGCTTGCGCGTGGCGGGTTAGGCGCTGGCGGACAGGGCTGCATCCAAGGCGGGGCTAGTTGTTTGGTCCCGGCATTTCATGGTGCGGATTTGCGGTGAAACGTTCTGGCATTTCGGCCCATGTCCTGCAGATGAACTCGTAGGGTGTGAGGCCGCGGAGGCGTTTGAGGCGACGGGCGAAGTTGTAGGCGGCGAGGAAGTCATCGAGGTGTCGTCGCAACTGGTCGTGGCTGTCGTAGTGGAAGCGCTTGACGGTGGCGTCCTTGATGGTGCGGTTCATCCGCTCGACCTGACCATTGGTCCAAGGATGATTGATCTTGGTGAAGCGGTGCTCGATGCCGTTTTCCTGGCACCGCATGGCGAACATGTGGGTCATGTATCGAGCCGTAGGGCCGTCGGCGTAGCGCGGGGCAAAGCGAAATTGGATGCCGTTGTCGGTGAGTACCGTGTGGATGCGGTAGGGCACGGCGGCAATGAGGGCTTCCAGGAAGGCGGATGCCGTGACGCGCGTGGCGCTCTCGACCAGTTGGACGAAGGCGAACTTGCTGGTGCGGTCGATGGCTACAAACAGGTAGAGCTTGCCTTCTGCGGTCTGCACATCGGCGATGTCGATGTGAAAGAAGCCGATGGCGTACGCCTTGAACTTGGCCTTGGGCTTCTTGTCGCCCTCGACCTTGGGCAGGCGCGAGATGCCGTGGCGCTTCAGGCAGCGGTGCAGGGCGGAGCGGGTGAGTTGCGGGATGATAGCCTGCAGGGCGTAGAGGCAGTCGTCCAGCGGCAGCAGGGTGTGACGGCGGAAGGCGACGATGACGGCCTCCTGCTCGGGTGACAGCGTGGAGGAGTGGGCCTCTCGCGGCCCGGTGGGCAGGTCGGCGACGGAGGTGCGCTTGCGCCACTTGGCGATGGTCTTGGGGTTCACCCCGTAGCGCCTGGCGAGTTCTCTCAGGCTCGCTTGACTATGCTGGATCGCGCGACGGACCGCCTCTGTCGTTGTGGCGCACCCGTGAAGAATTTGACCCATAGCGCATCCTTCCATTCCTGCGAGAAGACTGCACCATCAAAACCCGGGATCAAACACCTAGCGTCGTAGCCAGCCGCCGCGCGGCGCGAGCCAGCCACGCGGGCGATGAGTATCGGGCGTGCCTCGCTGTGATGTTGCGGGGACTGTGGGCGCCGGAAGCGAAGGCGTGATCGGGGCGTCCGCAATCTGCTCGCGTAGCTGCTGCCAGAAGCGATCGCCATAGCGATCCGCGCCCAGCAGCCAGAGCGCGGCGCGGGCGAGCACGGCGCAGTCCAGTGCCTCATTGCGTTCCCGCAGCTTGGCCCATTCCTGCCGGGCGAAGCCGCGGCGGTCCTTCGTGGTGCGCAGCTGCTCGGCGACCAACTGCTTGACCTACTCCACCTCGACCGCCCGCGGCAGATGCACCCAGCCGGGTGGCAGCTCCTCCGCGTCGCCGCGGCCAAACCAGAGCCGGCGATAGAGATCGGCCTTCCAGGTCGAGACCGAGACCGTCCACAGCTTGAGGCCGCGCCGCAGCTTCTGGCCGTTGACCAACGCATCCACCGGTGTCGGGCCCTGGACGGGCTGCGCCCGTTCCAGCCGTCGATGCCCTTGGTCGGCGCGATCCGCGGATCCCGCAGCCGCCGGAGGTGCCCATCGAGCGCCGCGAGGATTTTACCCTGAGCGTGGTGCCCACCGGTGCACTGGTGCTCACGGCCGGTGTCGAAGGAAATCTGCCACTCAGCGCGGCGCTTGGTCAGGCGGAGAGTGCGGCTCGTATGGGAACTGGCGGAGAGGGTGGGATTTGAACCCACGGTACGCTTGCACGTACTTCGGTTTTCGAGACCGACGCGATCGACCACTCTGCCACCTC
>JBKJNV010000150.1:0-5576 GCA_046593435.1 Roseomonas sp. | reverse complement strand
GGGGAAGCTGGGGTTGTCGGTGAAGCTGTCCTGCTGGAACAGCGCGGGCATGACCTGGCCCACGCGGAATTCGTCGAAGGGCGGGGTGAACAGCGCGATGTCGGCGGGCAGCGCCGTATTCGCGAGGCGGGATGCGATGATCTCCGCGCCCCGGCGGCTGACCAGATAGGCCGCGGTGCCAAGCTGGCTGCTTTTGAGTGCGAACAGCCGGCAGCTTCCGACGGTGATGCCCCGCGTCTCGACATCGATCCCCATGGGCGTCGCTTCGAGCTTGATGATCGGGAAGGCTTCGAGGTGGGGCGCCAGCTTGCCGATGAGGGCTGCGGCACCGGCTGCGACATGCACGTCATCCTCGAGGATCAGGCCATGGGGCAGGTCAGTGCCGAGCAGCGTCTTCGCGGCCAGGATATGGCTTTCGATGCAGCCGATTTCCGGGGGTGATAGCGCCGGCTGGTCAGCGGCGCGGTGCCTGGCGAGGACGGCGTCGGGCAAGGCCTTGCCCAGGACGGCCGGCACGCGGCGCAGTTCGATCTGGGCGCGCTGCAACTGGTCGGCCACCCAACCGAGGCGATCCTGGTCCTTGTCGAGATTGATGAGGAAGGCGGTGACCTGTGGATGATCCGGCTCGGCGGGGTTGTGGATGACCAACGCGCCAGCAATCATCGCCAAGCTCCTGTCTGGGCGGAATGCCCTTCCGCCGTCGCTAACTTCGTCCCGTCAGGGCCTGCGCCAGGCGGCGCACGCCGACCACCTGCTGGCGGAACCAGCCGCCCGTTGCCAGCGCCTCCGGCCCGTCCGGCACGCCGGTCGGGGGGAAGACGTGGCGCTCGAAATCGGCGGTGCCGAACACCCAGTCCCAGACCGGGAGCAGAACGGCGTAGTTCTTTCCCGACTGCCCCGCTGAAAGCAGCCCATGGTGCAGACGATGGAACCGCGGCGAGACGACCAGCCGTTCCCCGATGCGCCCATAGGATAGCCGCGCATTGGCGTGGCTGAGGCTTTCTGCCAAGCGCAGAATCAGCAAGATCACCGGGAATTGTCCCGGCGGCACCCCAATCAGCAGGGCGATGATGCCGAACCACAGGGCTGCCAACACATCGTCAAGGATGTGGTTGCGGTCGTCGGTCCAGAAAGTCATCTGGCGTTGGGCGTGGTGGATGGAATGTAGTGTCCACCACCAATGGAACCGATGCTGGAATCGGTGGCGCCAGTATTCGAAGAAATCCATCACCACCACGTAGATCGCGAGTGCGACCAGCGGATGCTCGCGCAGCCAGGGCAGCATTTCCTCGATGGTGGGGGGCACGAAGCCGGTATCGGCCAGCGTGCCGGCGAACCAGGCGCTCGCACTCGCGAGCAGGACGAAGGCGAGCAGCGGGAGGATGCCGAGGCGGCTGATCACGGTGTAGAGAATGTCGGTGCGGATCGCGCGGGCGTTGGTGACGGGCTCGACCGGCATGGCGGCTTCGAGGGGGCGGCAGACCACCCACGCGATGGCCATGCCCAGCAGGCCGAGGATGGCGAAGTCGAGCCATTGGTTCAGGTCATCGGCGTAGTCCATCAGGCCCAGCGCATAGAGCAGCGGCTGTAGGCCCTGCTCGAACACCCAGGCCGAGAAGGTTGAATAGGCGCGCTCGATCACGCGATGCCTCCAGGTGGGAGCAGCGCGAAGCCCAGGCCGCGCGCCTTGAGGCCCTCGATCAGCGGTTCCAGCACGCGGGCATAGGGATCGCGCCTGCGGGCGACGCCCCAATGCATGACCAGCACCTCACCGTCGACGATGCTGCGCAGGCCGCGGGCGAGAAGGGCCGCGTTGGGGGAGGCCGCGGAATCCAACTCGTCGCCGAGGAAGCCATTCCGCGTCCAGCCCTGGTGGACCAGGCCGCAACCCCGCGCCATGGCCAGCGCGCCCGGCGTGGTGATGCCGCCCGGTGCGCGCCACAGCGGCAGCACCTGCGCGCCGGGTGCCATGGCGCGCAGCCGGGCGATCGGGCGCTCAAGCTCGGCGCAGAGGGCGCGGGCGTCGAGTATTTCGACACCCGAGCCGCCGCGTTCGGCGAAGCGCAGCTGGCCGGGTGCGGGGTCACCGCGGAAATACCAGTGCCGCCAGGTGTGGGAGGCGAAGGCGTGCCCCTCCGCGACGCGCGCGCGCCAGAACGGGGCCCAGGCATCGGCGAGGCTGTGCTCACCGGTATGGGTGGGTTCATTGGCCACGAACAGGGTCGCGCGCACATTCTGCCGGCGAAGGATGGCCGCGATGTCCTCGGCCTCGCGGCCCCAGCCGGTATCGATGGTCAGGTACACCCGGCCACGGGCCTGGGCGAGCGCGGGGGCCGCGAGTGCCAGCGCCGCGCCGGCGACAAGCGCGCGCCTATTCAGCACGGACAGGATGGACGAAGACGCCATGGGGAGAACGCCCGACCTCGATGGTGTCAAACTGGCCGGTGCGGGGGTCGAGCACGCCCACCCGGCGGACCCAGCGCAGCGTGACCCAGATGCGCCCTTCCGGGTCGAAGGCGATGCAGTCCGGCCCGCCGGGGACTTCGAAGCTGCGGGTGACGGCCAGCGTCTCGGGGTCGATGGCGATGATGCGGCTGTCCACCCGGCTGGTGCCGTACAGCACGCGGCCATCGGGTGAGGGGAAGATGGTATGCGCGCCGCGCCCGATGGGGATATGGCGTTCCACCTGCCGCGTCTCGGGGTTCAGCACGGCGAAGTGGCTTTCGCCCATCACGCCCACGATCAGCCGGCCGCGGTTCCACATGATGCCCGCGGGCTCCCGCCCGACCTCGGCTTGCCAGGCGGGCTGGCGGGTCGCGAGGTCGATGGCGAGCACCGCGCGCGCGCCCTGCAGGGTGACGTAGGCGAAGCGGCTTTCGGGGTCGAAGGCGATGTGGCTGGGCTTGTCGCCGACACGCAGGCGCTGGAGCAGGGCGAAGTCGCGCGCGTCGTAGATATCCACCTGATCGCGGCGGAGCGAGGCGACGACGAGGAACTTCCCGTCCGGCGTATAGGCGAGGTGGTAGGGGTTGGAGATGCGGATGCGGCGGCGCACCTCGCCGGTGGCGGGGTCGAAGACGAAAATCTCGTTGCCGCCGGAATCGGCGATCAGCAGGTCGCGGCCATCGGGCGTCAGGACCAGGTGGTGCGGCTCCCGCAACGCCGGGATGCGGCGGATTTCGGTGCGCGTGACGCTGTCGATCAGCGAGATGGTCGCATCGCCCGAATTCAGCACATAGACGAGGTTCGCCTCTGCGCGGTGCGCGAACAAAGCGAGGCCGATCAGAAGCAGGGCGCGGGCGAGGGTCATGGATGCAGGGGAAATGCCCCCGGGCGGGGTGCCGCGCAAGGGGCTTGTTGGTTCAGGTCAGGCCCCCCGGAGGTGGGCGCCTACGCCACCCGGTGCAGCAGCGGCACCCCGTTGCGCAGGCGGCGGCAATTCTCGGCGGCAAGGGCGAAGCTGCGCGCGAAGGTGCCGGTGGTGAGCCAGGCGATGTGGGGGGCGAGCAGCACGTTGGGCAGGGCGAGGAGCGGGTTGGAGGCGGGCACCGGCTCCTCCTCGAATACGTCGATGCCGGCCGCGGACAGGCGCCCCTCGGACAGGGCGGCGGCCAAGGCCGGCGTGTCCACCAGGCCCCCGCGGGCGGTGTTCACGAGCACCGCGGAGGGCTTCATCCGCGCAATGGCGGCGGCATTGATGAGGTGGGCGGTGGCGGGGGTGAGCGGTGCGTGGAGGGAGATGATGTCGGCCTCGCCCAGCAGTGTGGGCAGGGTGCGGAAGGCGCCGGGGAAATCTGGCTTTTCCGAAGTCGCGGTGTAGAGGATGCGGCAGCCGAGTGCTGCCAGCACGGGTGCCAGGGCGCGGGGGACCGCGCCGGCGCCGACCAGGCCGATGGTGAGGCCGCCCAATTCGCGCAGGTGGTCCTGGACATGGCTGGGCTGCGACCAGCCGGCCCCCGCCCGCGTCGCGGCATCGAAGCGGGCCGCCTGGCGCAGCGCGCCCAGCATGAGCAGCAGCGTCATCTCGGCGACGGCGGGGGCGTTGGTGCGGGGGAGGTTGCACACCGCGATGCCGCGGGCGATGGCGGCGGGGACATCGATGGTGTTCACGCCCACGCCGATTTTTTGGATCAGGCGCAGGTTCGGCGCGGCGTCCATGTCGGCGGCGGTGACAGGCTTGAGGACGTGCCAGAGCGCCTGGGTCTGCGGCAGCAGCGCGGTGAAGGTCGCGTCATCGGATTCCGGGCAGGTGGTGACGTCCACACCTTCGAGGGCCGCGATCTGGGCCTGGAGGGCGGGGCCGGCAGCGAAGCGGAACAGCACCTTCATGGACGTGAGCGGCCGAGCATGGTGCCGGCGGCGAAGCGCGCGCGGCTGCCCAGGGCTTCCTCGATCCGCAGCGCCTCGTTCCACTTGGCCATGCGTTCGGAGCGCGCGAAGGATCCGACCTTGAGCTGCCCCACGCCCCAGCCGGTGGCGAGGTGGACGATGGTGACATCCTCGGTCTCGCCCGAGCGCGCCGAGACGATGCCAGCGAAGCCGACTGCGCGGGCGGCATCCCAGGCGGCGCGGGTCTCGGTGAGGGTGCCGCGCTGGTTCGGTTTGATGAGCACGGTGTTGGCCGCGCCGGAGGCAGCCGCGGCGTGGATGCGCGCGGCTTCGGTGACCAGGAAATCATCGCCCACGACCTGCACTGTCGCGCCCACGGCGCGGGTGAAGGCGGCGAAGCCCGCCGCGTCATCTTCGGCGAGCGGGTCCTCGATGGAGGCGATGGGATAGTCGCGCAGCCAGCGGGTGAGCAGCTCGATCATCCCGCCGGTGTCGAGCGCGCGGGATTCGAGGCCGAGAGTGTAGAGGCCGCCTTTGCCGAACTCGCTGGCTGCGATGTCGAGCGCGATGGCGACATCGGCGCCGGGCTTGAAGCCGGCGGATTCGATGGCGCGGACGAGGGTTTCGATCGCTTCCTCGTTGGTGGCGAAGGCGGGCCACCAGCCGCCTTCATCGGCGACACCTTGCAGGCTGCCGCGCGCCTTCATGAGTGCGCCGGCCGCGCGGTAGATCTCGGCCGTCCAGTCGAGGGCCTGGGCGAAGTTTTGCGCGCCGGGGCAGATGACCAAAAAATCCTGGATGTCGACGCGGCGGCCGGCATGGGCGCCGCCGCCGAAGATCTGGATTTGCGGAAGTGGGAGTAGGGTGGCGGCATCGCCCCCCAGATGCGCGTAGAGCGGCAGGCGCGCACTGGCGGCGGCGGCGTGCGCGGCGGCCATGGAGACGGCCAGCGTTGCGTTGGCGCCGAGGCGGGATTTGTTGGGCGTGCCGTCGAGCGCGATCAGGCGGGCGTCGAGAGCGGGCTGGTCGGCGCCATCGTGGCCGATCAGGGCGGGCGCGATCACCTCGTTCACGGCGGCGACGGCGTGTGTCACGTCATAGCCGCCGAAGGGCGTGCCGCCGTCGCGGCGGTCCAGCGCCTGCGCGAAGCTTTGGGCGCCCGGGCAGATGACGAGGAAGTCCTGGATATCGACGCGCCGGCCAGCATGGGCGCCACCGCCGAAGATCTGGATTTGCGGAAGTGGGAG
>JBKJNV010000144.1:0-3353 GCA_046593435.1 Roseomonas sp. | reverse complement strand
TCCGCCATGACCCAGACCAAGATAGCCCGCCGCACCGCCTTCGCTGCCCTCGGCCTCGCCGCCGCTCCGGCCTGGGCGCAATCCGGCGAGTACCCCAACCGTCCGCTGCGCATGGTGATCCCCTTCCCGCCCGGGGGCGGCAGCGACATACTCGGCCGCCTTCTCGCGCAGCGCCTGTCCGAACAGCTCGGCCAGCCGGTGGTCCCCGAGAACCGCTCCGGCGCGGGCGGCAATATCGGCACCGATCTCGTCGCCAAGGCAGCACCCGATGGCTACACGCTGGTCACGGTGTTCAACACCATCGTGGTGAACCAGTTTGTCTTCCGCACCATGCCCTTCGATCTGCGGCGGGACCTGGCACCGGTGGCGCGCGTCGCAATCGCGCCCACCATCATCGCGGCCGGGCCGAAGCTGCGGGTGAACACGCTGGCCGAGGTCATCGCCATCACCCGCGCCCAGCCGGGCCTGCTCAACCACGGCACGCCGGGCCTGGGCACCATCACCCATGTGTCCGCCGAGCTGATGGATGCGATGTCTGGGGGCAAGCTGACCCATGTGCACTACCGCGGCACCGGCCCCGCCGTGACGGCCGCCGTCGCCGGCGAGGTGGAACTGGTCTCCGCCCCGTGGTCGGCGGTGGAGGGCCTGGTCCGCGGCGGCCAGCTTCGTGCGTTGGGCAGTCTGTCCGCCCGCCTCTCACCGCTGATGCCGGGCGTCCCCACCGTGGCCGAGGCCGCCGGGCTGCCGGGCTATGCGGTGGACAACTGGGGCGCGGTACTCGCGCCGGCCGGCACCCCGGCGCCGATCCTGCTTCGGCTGCAGAACGCCCTGCGTGCGGCGATCGACAGCCCCGAAGGCCGCGCCGCACTCGCCCAGCGCGGCATCGAGGCAGATTTCGGCGACGCCACGGTGTTGGCCCGCGTGATCGATGAAGACACGCGCCGGTGGGAGCCGGTGCTCAGAGCGGCTAATATCCAGGTGGAGTGAAGCAAGGCCAGGGGCCTGCCCCTGGACCCCGCGAGGATCGTGTCGATCCTCGACCTCCATCTGTTGGTTCTTGGTTCTGGGAGGGGCGGTTTGGGTGGTTTTGCTTCGCGGACCCGTCGCGGAGTGAGGGCGGCTTGCATGCGCGTGCCAGTGGGGAGCGACCTCCGGCCGCCCTCTCTCCGCGACGGGTTCATGCAGGCCAACGGCCAAGCCCGCCCTCCCGAAACCCAGAACCAACGCATGCCGGGGTCCGGGGATCGGCGCGATCCCCGGCGGAGGTCCGGAGGCAGAGCCTCCGGCCTTGCTTCACCCCGGCGGGATAGCGCCCACCTGCTCCACGATGCGCCGGTACTGCTCGGGCCTGCGGTGCGCCGCGAAGTTGAACATCTTCTCCTTGCCCTGGCGGCAAGCATCGAGGTCTGCTTCGGCGAGAATGATTTCGTCGCCGAGCGTCTTGGCTTCGGCCACGATACGCCCGTTCGGGTCGATGATCACGCTACCGCCGATCAGCCCTGCGCCGTCTTCCACGCCGGCCTTCGCCACGCTCACCGCCCAGGTCGCGTTCATATAGGCATTGGCCTGCACCGCGAGGGTGGAGTGGAAGGTCCGCAACGCCTGGTCCTCGGTCTCGCCGCCGAGCGGATCATAGGCCGCCGAATTGTAGCCGATCAGCATGAGTTCAACCGCCTGCAACCCGTAGCAGCGCCACGCCTCAGGCCAGCGCCGGTCATTGCACACCAGCATCCCGGTGATCGGCCCGCCCCAGGAGGCAGGGCCGCGGAACGCCGGGAAGCCGAGGTCGCCGTATTCGAAGTAGCGTTTTTCCAGCTGTTGGAAACGCGCGCCCTCGCGCGGTTGCTCGGTGCCAGGCAGATGCACCTTGCGGTACTTGCCGATGATTTTGCCATCGGGTGCGACCGTGACGGAGGTATTGAAGCGCTGGCCCCCTTCGGTCAGCTCGGCATAGCCCAGATACATGCCGATGCCCTTCTCCCGCGCGCGATCGAACAGCGGCCGCGTCTGCGGGCCGGGGAACTCCCGCTCGAAATAGGTGTCCAGCTCCTGGCGCTCCAGCAGCCAGCGCGGGAAGAAGGTGGTGAAGGGCAGCTCGGGGAAGACCACCAGCTGCGCGCCGGCCGCCACCGCGCCATCGAGCAGCGCGATCATGCGATCAAGGATCTGGGCGCGGCTGTCGCCGCGCTGGTTGGCACCCATCTGGGCGCCGGCGAGGTGGATCGTGCGGGGCATGGAGCAAATCCTGTGGCAAGGGCGGGCGCCAGTGGAGCGGCGCGTGATGCGCGACGTTAAGGGCAAACGCGGCGGGCGCGAAACTCAGGCCTGAAGGCGCCAGGCGAAGGCCGCCCCCAACGCGCCGCCGAAGCCCAGCGCCGCCCAGGTCAGCGCTGCATCCGGGTGGGTATTGGCCGCGACATACGCGCCGACAAGCCCCGTGACCACCCCCGCGAGTGCTGTGACCAGCACCCGGCGCTGCGGGTTCGCCGCCGGCGGCGGGGGCGGTGGCGCGCCGCGCGAAGGCCGCGGCGGGCGCTTGATCCAGTGGCGCGGCGGGCGCGGCTTCATCGCTGCACCAGGCCGCAGGAACGTGCATGCGTCATGATGCCGCGTGGTTAGCGCAAGCCGGGGCGCGCGGCGAGACACCATGACCGCTCAGACGCGGCCTCAGCGAAGATCGCGCTGCGCCGCCGGAAACAGCCGCCGCGCCAGTGCCACCGCCTCCCGCGTGGTGGGCGTCGCCGCTTCCTCGTTCCAGGCGAGTGTGACGCCGGTGGTCGCGACCGGGCCGGCCAGCGTGCGGAACGCCACGCCCGGCGGCCGCAGCGCCGCCATCCCCGAACTGACCAGCGCAACCCCCAGGCCGGAGGCGCACAGGCCAAGCTGCGCCATGGCCGAGCCCACCTCACGCAGCGCGAGCGGTTCGAACCCCGCGGCCCGGCAGGCGCCCAGGATGCGGTCGAAATAGATCGGGCTGATGGCGCGCGGCAGCATCACCATCGCCTCTCCCGCGAGCGCCGAGAGCGGCAGGGGGCCAGCCTGCTGCGCGAGTGGATGCGCCTCGGGCAGCGCGACCACCAGCGCGTCATCGCCCAGCGCGAGAATGCGGATCGGCGGCCGGTCATGTTCCAGCCGGATGAGTGCGACATCCACCTCCGCCCGGCGCAGCGCCTCCAGCGCATCGGCCGTGTCCAACTCGCGCACCGCGACCGCGAGATCAGGGCGCGCGGCGCGCAGGCCGCGCACGAGGGGAGGCAGGAAATCGAACAGGGCGGAGGTGACGCAGGCGAGTGCCAGCGGCGCCGAACGCCCGGCGCGGAGTTCGCGGGCGAGACCCTCCAGCCGGGTCGCAT
>JBKJNV010000557.1:0-2859 GCA_046593435.1 Roseomonas sp. | reverse complement strand
GGTCTATGCAACCCATGGAAGGGTCGCAACCATGAAATGCAACCTCAGCGCTGGTGCGGCTTGTCCATGCCGAGCGGCGACAGGGTGAAGATCTCGACCCCCGTCTCGGTCACGCCGACCATGTGCTCGAACTGCGCGGACAGGCTGCGGTCGCGTGTCACAGCGGTCCAGCCATCATCGAGCACCTTCACCTCCGGCCGGCCGGCGTTGACCATGGGCTCGATGGTGAAGACCATGCCCGGCTGCAGCACCGACCCCTCACCGGGGCGGCCGAAATGCAGCACGTTGGGCGGCGCGTGGAAGTCGCGCCCGATGCCGTGGCCGCAGAAATCGCGCACCACGGAAAAGCGGTGCTTTTCCACCAGCGTCTGGATGGCATGGCCGATATCGCCCAGCGTGCCACCCGGGCGCACCGCGGCAACACCCAGCATCATGGCCTGGTAGGTGACATCCATCAGCAGCCGCGCCTTGGTGGAAGGCTCGCCGGCCACATACATGCGGCTGGTGTCGCCATGCCATCCATCGAGGATGACGGTGACGTCGATGTTGATGATGTCACCCTCCAGCAGAACCCGCTCGCTGGGGATGCCGTGGCAGACCACGTGATTGATCGAGGTGCAGGAGGATTTGGTGTAGCCGCGATAGCCCAGCGTCGCCGGCACCGCGCCGTGCTCGAGGATGAAGTCGTGGCACAGTGCGTCCAGGGCCTGGGTGGTGACGCCCGGGCGAACATGCGGCGCGATCATGTCGAGGGTTTCCGCCGCCAGGCGCCCGGCCCGGCGAAGTGCGGCGAAATCCTCGGCGGTGTGCAACGGGATGCGCCGCGTCTCGCGGCTCTGCTGGTCCATGGCCGGAAAATGCGCGCCGTGCCGGGGCGATGCAAGACGGGCGGGGTGAAATTCACCCTGCCCAGGCGCTTTTATGGAAGCGGCTTGGGCACCGGGCCGCCCAGCCGGTTCTCGGTGACGCCCAGCGCATCGGCAAGCCGCACATTGGCGCTCCCCGGGCGGGCCGGCCTGGGCTGCCCTTCGGCCGGTGCCCAGCCCGTCATCACCAGCAGGCGCAGCGGCAGCGCTTCGGGCAGGCGCGCGGCGGCCATCGCCAGCAGGGCGCGGGGCGGGGTGCGATCGTCGCGGAGGAGGACGGCATTCTGCTCGCCCGCCGCGCGCAGATCGGCATACAGCGCCAGGGGGCTGCGGTAGCGCAGCATCAAGGTCTCAGCATCGGCGACCGGCATGGCGAAGCCCGCACGCTGGAGCAAGCCGGCGCAATCGCGCAGTTCGGGGAAGGGCGAGACGCGCGGGGAAATGCCGCCGCGCAACTCCATCTCCACCTCGGCCAACGCATCGCGCAGCGGTGCGAGCGTGCCCAGACCGGGCAGCGACGCCAGGAACAGCCCATCCGGGGCCAGCGCGCGACGGATCTGGATCAGCGCGCCTGGCAGGTCATTGACATGGTGCAGCGCGAGCGAGGCCACCACCAGGTCGAAGCTCTCGGGAGCGAAGGGCAGCGCCTCCTCGTCCATCGCGACCGGAATGCCACCGGCCCCTGCAGCCATGGCCGGCGCGAGGTCGGCAGAGACGACAAAGCCGATCCCCCGCGACTTCAGCATGGGCGCGACCACGCCGCGCCCGCCGATCTCGAGCGCGCGGTCGAAGCGGCGGGTGGTGTCGTCCAGGCGGTCGAGCAGGCGCTCGGCACATTCCTCCAGCACCGGGGCGACCCGCGCGATCCCTGCCACAGCGCGCGCCCGCCGCAACGCGACCAGCCTGCGGTCGAAGACTTGCATCACATCCATGTGCTGCGAAATGCGCCCGGCAAGGCTCAGCGACAAGGCCGGCACGCTCAGCCGTGTTCGAAGGCAGTGGCCATGATCATGGGCCTGCGTTCCGCATCATCGACTGACCAGAAGCGCTCCCGACACGACCATTCGATGACCCGCAGGGCGCCCCCCCGGGGCTTTGTCCCGGTATCGGCCCGCCTCAGGGCCGCACCGCGCCAGGCGGGCGCTCGGGGCTTTCCGACCGAGGGACGGCATCCGCGGCGCCATCCAGCACCAGGCGCGCCAGCGCCTCGCCCAGGCAGGCGTTGAGCTGGTCGGTCGCGGCCACACGCCGGTCGCGGGGCGTACGTTCGATGTCGATGCGGTCGGAATCCGCCCAGTGCCGCATGAGCGCATAGCGTTGCAGCAGCGGCGCGCCGTGGACGGCGCTGGCCATGCGCAGCGTGTCGCGATAGGCGTCTATGTCGGAATTCGCCCGCATGAAGCGCGAGAATTGCTGGTCCATCAGCACCGTGTCGATGCCGCGCTCGCGCAGTGCCTCAAGACCCGCATTCACGCGCCGCCCGAGCCAATCCGTATCGAGCCCGCGCGCTGCCTCCACAACGCCGGCCTGCCATACGACCAGATGTGGCTTGGGCGCGGTGGCGGCGAGGAGGATGGCGAGCATTTCGTCAGCCATCAGGCCGCGCGCGCCACGCACCTCCAGCTCCACCCGCAGCGCGGGGCGGGCCTCGCGCAGGCGGGCGGCGAGCTGTGCCGGCCAGGCCGCGTCAGTCCCACTGCCGCCGGGCCCCAGGACGGATGCCGAGCCCACCACGAGCACGCGCAGCGTGCCGCTGCGTAAAGCCTGTGCGGTCGTGGCCAGCGGCACCGGGCTGTCGACCAGCTCGGCTGGCACGTCGCAGACCGAAGCTTGGGAAGGCACGACGCCCATAGCCAGCATCGCCAAGACCAGCATCGGAAGGACCAGCCGTCTCACCCCGCGCCTCATGCCTCTCGCTCCGTCAGTGCCGGTTCCGCGTTGCGCTTCGGCGCCCGTTCCTTCGTCTTGTACCAGGCACTCAGCCAACCGACCG
>JBKJNV010000647.1:0-6146 GCA_046593435.1 Roseomonas sp. | reverse complement strand
GGTGCGACGGATGCGGAGGCGCGCGAGAAGCTCAACCACCTGCAAAGCTTCGTCAGCCCGACCAACGCCGCCGCGATGCTGAAGAACCGCCTGGGCATCGATGTCTCAGGCTTTCCGCTCGATGAGCTGGTTCCTGACCTGCCGCTGCCCGATACCTCGCACGGCTTTGCGCGCGCGATGCTGGCCAAGGCGAAGCGGGACCGCATGACCTGGCGGGACCTGCACAACCTCACCGGTGCTGCGCGCGGGCACTGGGTGATCTGCGGCACGCCCGAGGCGATCGCGGACACGCTGCAAGAATGGTTCGAAGGCGGTGCCGCGGATGGCTTCAACATCCTGCCGCCCTACTTCCCCGGCGCCTTCGATGATTTCGTGGATCAGGTGGTGCCCATCCTGCAGGCGCGCGGCCTGTTCCGGCGTGACTACAAGGGCACCACGCTACGCGACCATCTGGGCCTCGCGCGCCCGGCGAGCCGGTTGTTTCAGTAGGTCGCGACCAGGCGCGCACCAAGGACGAGCGCGTTGCGCAGGCGCTGGCCGGCCGCGGCGCGCTCATCGGGCTCGCCGGCGCCGGGGTTGATGATCCACTGCGCCACCGGGCGCAGCGCAAGCTGTCCGGGCACGATCGCGGCATCGTAATTCACCTCGATCACCGTCTCGCGGTTGCGGGTCGGGCGCGCCTCATCGGCGGCTGCGCGATCGCGGTCGGCGGCGCGTGCGTGCCGCCCGATACGCGCCTGCGACACGCCGAGGGAGAGCGTGTCATCGTCACGCCCAAACGGGCCACGCCAAGCGAGACCCGCATCGAGCTGCAGCGAGACCAGGTTGCGGCTGCCCGGCTGCGCAAAGCCGCGTGCGAAAAGAGCAAGCGTCTGCGCGCCCTCCCGCAGCAGCGTCACCTCGCCAACCGCGTAGCCGCCCTGGTTGTTGCCGTATCGCCGCGTATTGCCTTCCGCATCCGGGCGCTGCGCATTGAACCCACCGGTGTGGTACCAGCCGCCAAGCTTCACGACCCAGGGTCGCGGACCGGTCTCCGCGGTGCCACCGGTGACCGCCTCCGCGATCAAGAAGGCACCGCCGGTGGTGCTGAAATTGATGCCGTGCCGGTTGTGCCGCTGCGGATCGGTGGCAACGCCATAACGCCCGCCCGGGTCGCCCGAGAACAGCGCCAGGCGCACGCCCGATGCGCCCGCGGGGTCGCCGAGCGCGAGGCGAATGCCCGGTGCCGCAAGTGGGTAGGCGGTGCCGCCGGAGGGCAGCGCGGTGGCCAGCGCGACTGGCCAGCCGAAGGCGGCATTGACCAGGGCGGATGCCGCATCGGCGCCGGCGAACTCCGCATCGGCCGCCAATTGCCCGAAGCGGAGCGAGCCGACACCCTCGACCCTGCGTTCCAGCCATAGCTCGAACAAGCGAACCGCGGGCGTCGCCTCGATATTGCTCGCCGGCGCAAGGCTGCCGAGGCGGGTTGCGGTTACTTGCCGCCCGGCGATCGCGAAGCCGGATGCCTGCGCGCGCCAGCCCTCCAGGCCGGCCATCGCCTCGAGGTCGAGTGCGAGGGCCAGGCGCAGCTGCCCGAACCCGGCCTGCCCGCGCCGCAGGCCGCCGCGTGCGACGGACAGGGCGTCGAAGGTGCCGACGGCCGCGAGGCAGGCGCCCTCGCCGAGCGGCTGCCCGGCCTCGCAGGCGGGTTGCTGCGCGCGGGCATCGATCGGCGACGACACGCTCGCGGCGATGAGGAAAGCTGCGACAAGCGGCGCGCGGCGGCGTGATGGCCGGATCATTCGCAATCTTCCCAAGGCATGCACAGGCTTGTTGCAGGGTCGATGGCGGCCCGCAATATCGGCTGGGCAGGTGCGCGCTTCTCCGCGACACTCCGGCATGGGGAGAAGCTTCATGAGCCAGGGCCGCATGAGCCGCCGCGTGATGAATCTTGGGCACCTGCTCACGCAGGCGGCGCGGCGGGAGCCGGCGCGGGTGGGCCTCGTCTGGGGCACGCGCCAATGGGCCTGGGCGGAGATGGAGGCACGCGCAGCCGCGATCGCCGCCGGGCTGCGCGCCATGGGCTTGGGCAAGGGCGACCGCGTGCTCGTGCACTCGAAGAATTCCGAGCAGATGTTCCTCGCGCAATTCGCGGTGTTCCGCATCGGCGCGGTGTGGGTGCCCACGAATTTCCGCCTGCTCGCGGATGAAGTGACGGACCTCGCGCGCATGACGAAGGTGAGCGCCTTCCTCTGCCATCCGGATTTCCCGGGCCATGCCGCGGCGGTGGCCGAACTGGTGCCGCGCTGCCTGATGTTCGGCGAGCCGATGGAGGCGTTGATCGACGCCCATATCGGCGCTTCCAGCCCGACCGAGCCGGTCGAATACGATGATCCCTGCTGGTTCTTTTTCACCTCCGGCACCACCGGCCGGTCCAAGGCGTCGGTGCTGACCCATGGCCAGATGGCCTTTGTGCTGAACAACCACCTGGCCGATCTGCTACCGGGCACATCCGAGCAGGACGCCTCGCTCGTGGTCGCGCCGCTCTCGCACGGCGCGGGCGTGCACCAGCTCACGCAGGTCGCGCGCGCCGCCAAGACGGTATTGCTGCCGACCGACCGCTTCGACATCGCCGAGGCCTGGCGGCTGATCGCGGAACACCGCGTCACCAACCTGTTCACCGTGCCGACCATCCTGAAATTGCTGGCCGAACACCCCGACGCCGCACCCCACGCGCTGCGCCACGTGATCTATGCCGGCGCGCCGATGTACCGCGCCGATCAGCAGATGATCCTGGCGAAGCTGGGCCGCGTCATCGTGCAGTATTTCGGCCTGGGCGAAGTGACCGGCAACATCACCTACCTTCGCCCCGACCAGCATGAGGCAGAGGACGGCCCGGCCGCGCGCATCGGCACCTGCGGTTTTGTGCGCACGGGCATGCAGGTCGAAATCCAGGACGAGGCGGGGCTCGCCCTGCCGCCTTTCGAGACCGGTGAAATCTGCGCGCTGGGGCCGGCCGTCTTCGCGGGCTATTTCGACAATGCGAAGGCCAATGCAGACGCCTTCCGCGATGGCTGGTTCCGCACCGGCGACCTCGGTCATATGGATGAACAGGGTTTTGTCTATATCACCGGCCGCGCCTCGGACATGTACATCTCGGGCGGCTCCAACATCCATCCGCGCGAGGTGGAGGAGAAGCTGCTGACCCATCCCGAGGTCGCCGAATGCGCGGTGCTCGGCGTGCCCGATCCGTTGTGGGGCGAGGTCGGTGTCGCCGCCGTCGTGGCGCATGGCGGCGCATGCGATGAGGCGGCGCTACTGGCCTGGATGGGCGAGAAGATGCCGCGCTACAAAATCCCCAAGCGCGTCTTCTTTCTCGATGAGATGCCCAAATCCGGCTACGGCAAGGTGCCCAAGCGCTTGGTGAGGGATGCACTCGAAGCGCGCGGGCTGCTGCCGCTGGCGAAGACCTGATGCGAGAAATCCAACAGCCCGGCCCTGCCATGGTGCCGCGCGCCATCGTGCTACCGGCGATGCTGCACCCGCTCGACCTGATGCTGCCGCCGGGCGGGCTGCTGCTTGATACGCTGCGCGATGCGCTTGGCGCGCGGGGCTTCCGCTCCGGCGCCTTCAGCATCGAAGGCGGCGGCTTCGCGCCCTTCGGCTATGTGATCCCGGCACTGTCGCCCGATGCCACGCGTGCCGCCTGGTACAGCGCGCCACGGCGCCCGCCTGGCGTGACGCGGCTGGAACAGGGCGCGCTCACCTTCGGGCTGCGCGACGGCGCGGCCTTCTTCCATTGCCACGCGACATGGCATGAGGCCGATGGCGCGCGGCGCGGCGGCCATATCCTGCCCGAGGAAGCGGTCATCGCTTCCCCGATCCACCTTAGCGGTGTCGCACTGTCCGGCGCCGGCTTCGCGGTGTCCGATGATGCCGAGACCGGGTTTCGTCTCTTTGCGCCCGCCGCGATGGACCCCGCTGCCGGCGGCCATCCCGGCCTGGTGCTGCGGCTGCGGCCCAACCAGGACATCACCCAGGCGCTGGACGCGATCGCGGAGGGCGCGGGCTATCCGAAGGCCGTTGTTCGCGGCGGCGTCGGCAGCATCATCGGGGCGCGCTTCGACGATGCGCCCGCCTCCGACGTGCCCTTCACCGAGATGTTCATCCGCGCCGGCGGCACCGGGTGGCCCCTCGACATCGCCATGGTCGATGTCGCCGAACGCCTGCATGAGGGTGTGCTCACGCGCGGCGAAAACCCGGTGCTGATGACGCTCGAAGCCGTGCTCGACCCCGAAGGAGATTAGGAACATGCGACTTGGCGAAGGACAGACGGCCACCCCCGGCGCGCGGCTGCGCGTGGCCATGGCGGCGGCCAGGCCGCTGATCATCCCAGGCTGCTACAACGCGATGTCCGCGCGCGTGCTGGAGGAGGTGGGTTTTTCCGCACTCTACATGTCCGGCTACGGCACCTCGCTGGCCATGCTCGGCCTGCCCGATGCGGGCCTCGTCACACAGACCGAGATGGCGATGAACGCGAAGCACATCGCGGCCGCGGTGCGCGTGCCGCTGATCGCGGACGCAGATACCGGCTTCGGCAACGCCATCAATGTCGCGCGCACGGTCGAGGAATACATCCGCTTCGGCGTTGCCGGCCTGCACATGGAAGACCAGGTGGCACCCAAGCGCTGCGGCCATGTCGCGGGGCGCGAGGTGATCGGGCGCGAGGAGGCGGTGGGCAAGATCCGCGCGGCCGCTTCCGTGCGTGACGCCATCGACCCAAGCTTCGTCCTCATCGCCCGCACCGATGCGCGCGGGGCGCATGGTGGCTCCATGGAGGAGGCGCTGTGGCGGGCCAATGCCTTCCTCGATGCCGGGGCCGACCTTGCCTTCGTCGAAGGCCCCGCGAGCGAGGATGAAGTCGCCGCGGTCTGCGCCGGCGTACGCGGCCCGGTCTTCTACAACATGACCGGCATCTCCCCGCGCATGAGCGCGGAGCGGATGGCGGAATTGGGCATCGCGGTCACCATCCTGCCCGGTGCCGCGATGCGCGCGACCCTGATGGCCGTGCATGATTTCGCGGTGGCGCTGAAGCAGGGTGGCCCGATGGCCGAGGCCGCCTATGACGCCAAGTTCAAGGCGCACCCGGTGGGCAACCTGCACCAGTTCGCCGGCTTCGACCGCATCCGCGAAATGGAGGCGGCCTGGCTGCCCGCCGACAGCGCGGAGAAATACGAAGGCACGCTGGGCCACATGCCCAAGGCGGCGGAGTAGCCGCCGCCCTGGCGCATCAGAGTGCCGGCATCGGCGCCGCGATTGCCTTGTCGGTCGGCAGCGGCCCCCAGACGTCCCAGCCGCGCTGGTATTCGGGCGGGATGCGCAGCGCTTCCGGCCGGCCGAGTTTGGCGGCGGCCTGCGCCGGCCAGAACGGCTCCCGCACCATCACGCGTGCGAGGAAAACCATGTCGGCGCAGCCATCGGCGATGATCCCCTGGGCTTCCTCGGCCGTGGTGATCAGCCCGGCGACACCGACCGCGATGCCGGCGCCATGGCGCACCGCCTCCGCGCCGGGAACCTGATACAGGGGCTTGAGATCGATCTGCTGGCGCGGATCATTGCCGCCCGAGGTGACGCTGATCAGATCCACGCCGCGCGCCTTGAGCAGGGCGGAAAGCTGCACCGTCTCCTCCGTGGTCCAGCCGCCCGGCACCCAATCCGTGTGCGACAGGCGCACGAACAGCGGCATCGTGTCGGGAATGGCGGCGCGCACGGCGGCGCAGGTGTCGAGCAGGATGCGCGTGCGGCCGGCAAAATCGCCGCCCCAGGCATCGTTGCGCGTGTTGGACAGCGGCGAGAGGAACTGGTGCATCAGGTAGCCATGCGCGCCATGCACTTCGACGAAGCCGTACCCCGCACGCACGGCGCGGCGGGCGGCGGTGGCGAAGGCTTCCGGCAGCGCCTCGATTTCGGCCGGCGACAGGGCGGCGGGCGTGGCGAAGTCGCCGAAGGCCTCGGCACTTGGCCCCACGGCATTCCAGCCCGGCACCGCAGGCCCCCGCTCCCATGATACGGCGCGGCTCGCCTTGCGCCCGGCATGGGCGAGCTGGATCCCGGGGACCGAGCCGCCACGGGTGATGGCATGCGCGAGGCGCGTGTGCGATGCTTCC
>JBKJNV010000640.1:0-4050 GCA_046593435.1 Roseomonas sp. | reverse complement strand
GTCCACGCGGGGCAGGGGCGGGGTGGGGGCTTTGGCCATGGAACGAGACTAAGCATTGACGATTGATGCATCAAGGGTCTTGTGTCGTGGCTTGACCAGACGCCGCCGCAAGGCCGCCGGGCCGGCACGGCGCCAGGCGACGCAATCACGCCCCGCTTGCGGCCGGCATCAGGTGGATGGCATCGCGCAGCAGCGAGACGGTGCAGTCCTCCCCGGCCCCAAGGCCGTTGCGTAGCGCGGCGTGCAGCGGCATCGAGAAGCCGAGCGTCCCCCCCGCCGCATCCCCGACATCGAGCGTGATGCGTGCCTCCTCGCCCATTGGCAGCAGGTCCAGCACCCGGGCGGGGACAGGGTTCTCGCGCTCCCCGGCGGAGGGTCGGCCGCGGCGATGCAGCACCACGCCGGAGCCCGGGACCAGCCAATCGACCAAGGCGCCGGGCGGGTGTTCGGGCGCCGGTGCGCATTCCAGCAGGTGCTCGCCCCAGCGCAGCAGGGTGGCCTCGGGCGTGTGGCGTTCGACGCGGCCGGGGAACAGGTTGTGCAGGTCGAGCAGGCGCGCGACCTCCGCGCTGGCGGGGCGGGTGAGCAATGCCGAGGGCGTGCCGGTCTGCAGGCCGCGGCCGCGATGGAGCACCACCATGCGGTCGGCCAACGCCAGCGCCTCCTCCAGGTCGTGCGTCACCAGCAGGATGGGGATGGCGAGGTTGCGTCGCAGGGCGGCGAGCTCGGCCTGCAGGCGGCGGCGTGTGGCGCGGTCCACGGCGGAGAAGGGCTCATCGAGCAGCAGGATGGCGGGATCGCGCGCAAGGGCCCGTGCGACGGCAACGCGCTGCTGCTGGCCGCCGGAAAGCTCGGCGGGGCGGCGATCCTCCAGTCCCGAGAGATGCACCATCGCGAACAGCTCCCGGATGCGGGCGGGGCGCGCGGGCTTGGGGACATGGCCCATGGCGGCGATGACATTGGCCGCGGCGGTCATGTGCGGGAACAGCGCGTAATCCTGGAACACCAGCCCGACCGGACGGCGATGCGGCGGCAGGTCCTGGCCGGTCGCTGTGTCGAACCAAGTCGAGCCGGCGCAATCGATGTAGCCCTGCTCGGCGCGGTGCAGCCCGGCGATGCAGCGCAGAACAGTGGATTTGCCCGCGCCCGAGGGGCCGACCAGGGCGAGCAGCTCACCCGGTGCGATGCTGAGCGACAGGTCGATCGGGATCGGTGTTTGCGCCGAGAGCCGCAGCGTGAGGCCGGCGGCGGGTGCTGCGTCATGCATCGCGCGCACGCCGGCCGACGCGGCGGGAGAGGGTGTTGGTCAGGCCCAGGGCGAGGATGGAGACGCCGAGCAGCACCGCGGACATGATCGCCGCACCGCGCTCGTCGAAGGCCTGCACGCGGTCATAGATGGCGATGGCGACGGTCTGCGTCTCGCCGGGGATCGAGCCACCCACCATCAGCACCACGCCGAATTCGCCCAGGGTATGGGCGAAGGTGAGTACGGCGGCGGTGGCGATGCCCGGCCAGGCGAGCGGCAACTCGATGCGCAGGAAAACGCGCCATGGCGCCATGCCGGAGGTGGCACCGGCCTCACGGATGCGGTCGGGGATGGCGGCGAAGCCGTTCTGGATGGGCTGCACCGCGAAGGGCAGGTTGACCAGGACGGAGGCCAGCAGCAGCCCTTCGAAGGAGAAGGCGAGGCCATAGCCGAATACCGCCTGCCAGGCCTGACCCAGCACGGAGGCATTGCCGAAGGAGACCAGCAGGTAGAAGCCGACCACGGTGGGTGGGAGCACCAGGGGCAGCGCCACGCCGGCCTCGATGAAGCCGCGGCCGGCGAAGCGCCGATAGGCCAGGATGCGGCCGAGCCAGATGGCAAACGGCACCAGCAGCACCAGCGTCCAGAGTGCGAGGACGACCGAGAGGCGGAAGGCGGTCCAATCCATGCGGTGCCCTCACTCACCCGGCAGGGTGAAGCCGTAGCGGCGCATGATCTCGCGCGCGGCGGGCTGCTGCATGGAGGCGTAGAAGGCGGTGGCGACGGGGCCGGCGCGGCGCGTCAGCACCATGCGCTGGCGCAGGGGCTCATGCAGGGTGTCGGGGAGCAGGGCGTAGGCGCCGCGGCCTTGCAGAGCGGGGGCGAGCACCAGCGAATAGGCCACGATGCCGCCCTGGCTGCCGCCGGCGAGGGCGAATTGCGCCGCCTGGGAGACATTCTCGCCCAGGACCAGGCGCGGGCGGATGGCCTCCCACAGGCCTGAGGCGCGAAGGGCTTCCTGGGCGGCGCGGCCATAGGGGGCGTGTTCGGGGTTCGCGATGGCGAAGCGGGCGATGCTGCCGGCGCGGAGGGCCGCGCCGATAGCGTCCATGCCGCCCGCCGTGGTGATGGGCGATCCGGGCGGGGTGAACAGCACGATGCGGCCGATGCCGTAGAGTTCGCCGCGGTCACGGGTGTGGCCGCCATCGGCGAGGCGGAAGATGAAGGCCTCGTCGGCCGAGAGGAAGAGCTCGACCGGGCTGCCCTGTTCGATCTGGCGGGTGATGTTGCCCGAGGAGCCGAGCGAAAGCCGCACATCCTGCCCGGTATCGCGGCGGAAGCGCTGGGCGATCTCGGTGATGGCGAATTGGAGGTCCGAGGCGCCCGCGATCAGGGGCGGGGTGGCCTGCGCCCGCCCCGGCAGGGCCAGCGCAAGAAGGAGGAGGGCCAGGGCCATGGCGCGGCGCAGGGTGCAGGTGAGGGGCAGCGCGGCCTCCATCGCTATCTTTGTGCATGGATAGCGATAGGTGTCGGTTCAGGCAATCGCGCTGCTTGGCCCTGCCGGCCCCGCGTGATTGTTTGGGGCATGCCGCGCAAACGACCTGAGCCCGCCGAAGCCCAAACCCGCCGCGCCATCACGCTGCGCCTGACGCTGAGCGACCGCGTCGCTCTTGGGCCGGGCAAGGCGGCGCTGATGGCACTGATCCGCGATACCGGATCGATCGCCGCGGCCGGGCGGCAGATGCGGATGTCCTATCAGCGCGCGCATGACCTGGTCTCGGCGCTGAACGCGGATTTCCTCTCGCCGCTGGTGGAGACGATGGCCGGCGGCCTGCGCGGGGGCGGGGCGAGGCTGAGCCCGCTCGGCGAGCAGGTGCTCGCGGCCTATCGCGAGGTGGAGCGGCAGGCCGAGGCGGCGACGGCAGAACGGCTGGGATGGTTGCGCGGGATGCTGAGCCGCTAGCCGGGGATCAACACGGAGCGGCGGCTTGATGCGTTCGGTTCGCTGCGGCGACGCGAAGGCACGGGCGTCAGCGTCATGGACGTCGCGCAGCGTGCGTTAAGAATCTGCGCGCGCGCGCGGCGACATGGGACCAGCGCTGCCTTGCGACCCCCGTCCGCGCGCCCTAGCGTTCGATAGCGCAGACACAGGCGCCGATCGACCTGGGCAGCTCGCCTTGCGCGAGGATGACACGGTGGGCCAGTGTCCGATGCACGCCGTGCCCGTCCGCCCGTCCGAGACGCCCGGTGCGATCCGCGCGCCGGTGCCGCGCCTGGGGCGGCACACCCGCGAGATTCCTGCCGAGGCTGGCCGCGGCACGGAGATCGAGATGAGACTTTCGACTGCACTCGCGAGGAGCGAATCATGACCGCGAAATCCCATCCCGTTTGGCGTTCGGGCCTGTTCGTGCCGGTGAATGTCGAGCGCTTCGTCGCCAAGGCCTCCTCGCGCGGCGCCGACGTGCTGCAGCTCGACCTTGAGGATTCCATAGCACCTGGCGACAAGGCCGAGGCGCGCAAGCTGCTGCCGGGCGTGGTCGAGCGGCTGTTCAAGGAAGGCCGCGCGGACATCCTGGTGCGCATCAACCAGCCGCTCGAACTCGCGGTGCGCGACCTGGAAGCGGCGGTGCTGCCTGGTGTGAATGGCCTGATCATCACCAAGGTCGAGGGGCCGGACCATCTGCGCCTGCTCGACGAGCTTGTCTCCCGCCTGGAGGAGAGGCGGGGGATTGCCCATGGCACGCTGCGGTTCCTGGCACTCATCGAGGCGCCGGGGCCGCTGAACCGCGCGCATGAGATCGCGT
>JBKJNV010000575.1:0-3731 GCA_046593435.1 Roseomonas sp. | reverse complement strand
GAGGCGCGCCATGGGTGTTGAAGCCCCCCCGCGCCTGGCCGGCCCCGCCGCGCAGTCCCGCCGCGCACCCGCCCGCCGCGCCAAGCCGCTCGACCGGCCCTCGCGCCTCAAGCTGTGGCTGCGCCGGCGGCGTGCGCTGCTGCGCCCGGCGGCCCTCGGCGTCGCCGCACTCGCGGCCCTCGGCATCGCAGGTGCAGCGATCTGGGCCGCCGACCCGGCAGGGCGCGCGCACGCCATGATCGAGGATGTCTCCGACATCGGGCGGGGCTTGGGGATGAGCATCCAGCGCGTCGAGATCGTGGGCCGGCAGAACACGCCGCTCGACATGATCGGCGCCGCCCTCGGCGTCTCGCGCGGGGACCCGCTGCTGGGCTTCTCGCTCGAGGCGGCGCGCATCCGGCTTGAGACCATTGCCTGGGTCCAGCGCGCGCATATCGAGCGCCGCCTGCCCGAAACACTGATCATCCGCATCGAGGAGCGGCGCCCCTTCGCCATCTGGCAGCGCGAGGGCCGCTTCGTGGTGGTCGACCGCGATGGCCGCGTCATCGCGCAGGATCGGCTGGACCAGTTCGGGCCGCTGCCGCTGATCGTGGGTCCCGGTGCGAACCTCGTTGCCGCTTCGCTGCATGACCTGCTGCGCGGCGAGGCGGATATCGCATCCCGCGTGCAGGCGCTGGTCCGCATTGGTGAGCGCCGGTGGAACTTGAAGCTGCACAATGGCGCCGATGTGATGCTGCCCGAGGGTGCGGAAGCAGCGGCGATCACGCGCCTGGGCGCGCTGCAGCGTGAGCAGCAGTTGCTGGACCGCCCGCTCGCCGCCATCGACATGCGCCTGCCCGACCGGCTGGTGCTGCGCCAGCCCAGCGCGCCAGCCGCGCCCGAAGCACCGCGCCCGACCGGCGCAAGGCGCGGCGCATGAGGAGGGGAGGCGCATGAACGAGATCGCACGCGTGCCGCCAGGCCCCGGAGGGCGCGATGGCCGCCGCCGGCGCAATGCGCGCAGTGGCGCCTTCGGCATCATCGATATCGGCTCCACCAAGGTGGTCTGCATCATCGCCCGCATCGAGAGCGACGGCGAACCGCGTGCGCTCGGCTTCGGCTGGCAGCGCGGCCGCGGCGTGAAGGGCGGCTCCATCGTCGACCTCGACGAGGCGGAGCGCGCGATCCGTGCCGCGGTCGGCCAAGCGGAGGAGATGGCCGATACGCAGCTCACCGGCGCCATCGTGAACCTGTCCTGCGGGCAGCCGGAATCGCGGCTGCTGCCGATCCAGTGGCCGATCGGCGGGCGTGCGGTGACCGAGACGGATCTGCGCGCCATCCTCGCCGAAGGCCGCCGCCGCGCGGGTGATACCGAACGCGATGGGCGCGAGGTGGTGCACGCCATCCCGCTTGCCTTCACGGTCGATGCCACGCCAGGTGCGGAAGACCCGCGCGGGATGATCTGCGACACGCTGAGCGCACGGCTGCATATGGTCGAGGCCAGCCAAGCGAGCCTGCTCAACCTCGGCGCGACGTTGCAGCGGTGTGAACTGGAGGTGGAGGAGCTGGTCTCCGCCCCCTTCGCCGCCGGCCTCGCGACACTGGTCGAGGATGAGAAGCACCTGGGCTGCACCGTCATCGACATGGGCGGGGGGACCACCTCGCTCGCGGTCTTTGCCGAAGGGCTGCTGCTGCACACCGCGCAGATCGCGGTCGGCGGGCAGCATGTGACCAACGACCTCGCCACCGGCCTGTCCACGCCGGTCGCGCATGCGGAACGGCTGAAGACCATGCATGGCGGCGTGCATGGCGGCCCGAACGACGACCGGGATTTCCTGCCCGTGCCGATGCTGGGCGAGGAGAATGAGCACATCGCGCGCATCCCACGCACCGTCATCACCGGCATCATCCGCCCGCGCATTGAGGAGACCTTCGAGCTGCTGCGCGAGAAGCTCGATGCCGCGGGGCTGGGGCGCGAGGCCGGCGCGCGCGTGGTGCTGACCGGCGGCGCAAGCCGGTTGATCGGCGTGCATGAACTGGCCGCGCGCATCCTCAATCGCCAGGTCCGCCTGGGCCGGCCGCACCCGGTGCGCGGCCTGCCCGAGAGTCTCATGGTCGCCGATTTCGCGACTGCCACCGGCCTGCTCGCCTGGGGTGCGGGGGTCGGGCGTCCGGTGCTCGACATCGCCCCGGGCCCCGACCCCAGGCGTGGGCCGTTCAAGCGTCTTGTCCATTGGCTGCGGGACCGCGTGTGATGCGCGGCCCTTCCAGCTTCCCGATTTTACCGACGAAGGAGAACTTCCGATGACCCTCGAATTCATCGTCCCCCGTGCCGGCCATCATACGGATTTCTCGCCGCGCATCACCGTGATCGGTGTTGGCGGCGGCGGGTGCAACGCGGTCAACAACATGATTTCGATGGGCCTCGACGGTGTCGAATTCCTCGTCGCCAACACCGATGCGCAGTCACTGGTGCATTCCAAAAGCGAACGCCGCGTGCAGCTCGGCCATCACCTGACGCAGGGCCTGGGTGCTGGGGCGAAGCCCGATATCGGCCGCGCGGCGGCCGAGGAAGCGAGTGAGGAGATCGCCCGCCACCTCGACGGCGCGCACATGGTCTTCATCACGGCCGGCATGGGCGGCGGGACGGGGACGGGTGCCGCGCCGGTCATCGCGCGCATGGCGCGCGAGCGCGGCGTGCTGACGGTCGGCGTGGTCACCAAGCCGTTCGATTTCGAGGGACCCAAGCGCCGCCGGAGTGCGGACCAGGGGCTGGAGCAGCTGCAAGCGGTGGTCGATACGCTGATCGTCATCCCGAACCAGAACCTGTTCAGGATGGCCAATGAGCGCACCACCTTCGCCGAAGCCTTCAAGATGGCCGACAACGTCCTGTACATGGGCGTGCGCGGCGTGACCGACCTGATGATGAAGCCCGGCCTCGTGAACCTCGATTTCGCCGACATCCGCACGGTCATGGCCGAGATGGGCAAGGCGATGATGGGCACTGGCGAGGCCGAGGGCGACGACCGCGCCCGCAAGGCCGCCGAGAGCGCGATCAGCAACCCGCTGCTGGAAGACACCTCGCTGCGCGGCGCGCGCGGTGTGCTGATCAACATCACCGGTGGCCACGACATGACCCTGTTCGAGGTGGACCAGGCGACGCACCGGATCCGCGAGGAAGTGGACGAGGAAGCCAACATCATCTTCGGCTCCTCGGTCGAGGAAGATCTCAACGGGCGCATCCGCGTCTCGGTCGTGGCCACGGGGATCGACGTGACGCCGGCGGTCCTGGGCAAGCCCGAGAGCAATGTGCGCCCCACGCTCGTCTCCGTCGGTGGCCTGGGTGCGACACCGTCCGCGATGGCGCCGATCGAGCAGGAAGCCGAGCCGCTGGTCGTTCAGGCGACCGGCACGTATGGCCAGCCGCAGGTGCCGAGCTTCGTCCGCCGCGCCGCCGACCAAGCCGCGCCCACGCGCATCACTGCCCCGCAGATCGAGACCGCACCCGGCGAGCACCCGGTGTTTCTCGCCTCGGTGGCGCCGCGCGCAGAGCTGGAGGCAATGCCCGCCGCGCGGCCACAGCCGCCCGAGCCGGCCCGCCACGGAGGGCTGCGCGGGCTGTTCACCCGCGTGACCGGAGGCGGTGCGGGGATGATGGTGCGCGCCCTGCCGCCCGAGCCCGCCCGAGCGGTGCAACCGCCCGAGCCGCCGCGCCAGGCCGAGCGCCAGGCACCGCAGGACGAGATGGGGAT
>JBKJNV010000462.1:0-3171 GCA_046593435.1 Roseomonas sp. | reverse complement strand
ATGCTGCGGATGAAGAAGGACATGGGCGGCGCCGCGATCATGCTGGGCCTGGCCGCCGCGATCATGCGGGCACGCCTGCCTATTCGGTTGATATTGCTGGTTGGTGCGGTGGAGAACGCCATCTCCGGCAGCGCGATGCGGCCCATGGACGTGCTGCGGACGCGCAAGGGCCTTACCGTCGAGATCGGCAATACCGATGCGGAGGGGCGGCTGGTGCTGGCTGACCTGCTGACGCATGCCGCCGAATTGAAACCGGCCGTCATTATCGATGCTGCAACCCTTACCGGCGCCGCGCGTGTTGCCCTCGGACCTGATCTTCCGGCGCTATTCAGCAATGATCCGGGCTTGGGGATGGAGATCTACAACGGAGGCGAAACCTCGCACGATGGTGTCTGGCAATTGCCTTTACATGATGGTTACGACTCTTGGCTTGAGAGCCCCATCGCAGACTTGAGTAATGTGGGGTCGAAACCCTTGGCGGGTGCGGTGACCGCGGCGTTGTTTCTGCGCCGCTTCGTGCCTTCGGACCAGCCATGGGCGCATCTGGATGTCTACGCCTGGAACGATGCGTCTCGTCCGGGACGCCCGGAGGGTGGAGAAGCGCAGGCGCTGCGAGCGGTATACGCAGCACTTGCGGAACGGTTCGGTCGCGGGTTAAATAGGCAGTCATCTGTTTGCAATAAACCCGCGTGAACTGTTGCGAATCGATAATCTTGGGCGCCAACTCATTGGCGCCCGCCAACGCTGTCGCCGGAACGCGCAGCAGGTCCGGCTTACCTCGCCATCGCGCCCGCTGCGTGGTGATGACCGGTCCGGCCAAGACAAGGAGTAAGATATGCCTATGCAAGCCAATGCCGACCAACTGGTCGGAATCCTGCGGGACACGGTCGTGGCCCTGGTGCGTCGCGACGGGCCGGACCTTTCGGCACGCCAGCTCGGCGTGTTCCTCACGGTCTACCTCAATGACGGCCCGCACACGGTCCGCGGCCTGGCCGCCGAGCTCAACGTCTCCAAGCCCGCCATCACCCGCGCGCTGGACCGGCTCGGTGAACTCGACCTCGCCCGTCGCAAGGTTGACCCGATGGACCGCCGCTCGGTGCTGGTTCAGCGCACGGTCAAGGGCACCGATTTCCTGCGCGCCATGCAGGACATCATGGTCGAAGCCGAGCAGACCACGCGCGAGGTGGAATACACCGAGGCGGCCAATACCGAAGCCGCTCCGGCCCGCCGCGCGATGTGACGTGTGCCGGGGGGCAGCGATGCCCTCCGGACCCGCGCTGCCGCTCAATACCCGGCGGAGAAATCCACCAGGTTGAGCAGGGGTTCGCCCGCCCGCGCACGGCGGATATTGTCCACCACCTGCGGCGCCGCACGCGGCCAGCATCACCACGCGCGGATGCGCCCAATAGGGGTGCTCAGCGGGCAGCGGCTCGGGCTCGAAGACATCGAGCGCGGCGCCCGCGATGTGGCCGGCATCCATCGCGGCCAGCAGATCGGCATCCACCACATGGCCGCCGCGCGCGCCGTTGATGACGAAGGCACCGCGCGGCAGTCGCGCTAGCAGCCCCGCATCGATGATGCCGCGCGTGGCAGGTGTGAGCGGCAGCAGGCAAACCAGGATATCCGTCTGGCGAACCATGGCGTCCAGACCCTCCGGCCCGGCAAAGCACGTCACGCCCTCGATGGATTTCGCCCGGCGCGACCAGCCTGACACCGGAAAGCCCACGGCGCGGATCATCCCCGCCGCATGGCTGCCCAGCGCGCCGAGACCCAGGATGCCCACGCGGCGCTCCGCGGTGACCGGCGCATCCAGCTCATCCCACGCGCGCGCGACCTGCTGGGCGCGGTAGTCCAGATCCTGGCGATGGAAGCGTAGCGTGTTCAGCAGCACCCATTCGCCCATCTGCGTGGTCAGCATCACATCGACCAGGCGCGCGACGGGAATGCCCGGCGGCGGCCCCGGCGGGCGCAGCAGGTGATCCACCCCCGCGCCCATCGAGCAGATCAGCCGCAGGTTGGGGTAACGGCGCAGCTCCGCCATGTCGTGCGAGGACCAGCAGACCGCGGCCTCGATCTCCTCGGGCGCGCCGGTCTCGGGGAACATCCGGATGTCCAGCGTGGGGTCGAGTGCGAGCAGCGCGTCCCGCCAGGCCGCCATCAAATGCGGCTTCATCGACAGCAATACGGCCATGCTCAGCTCTCCATCCGCGCCGTCTCGGCGCCCGGTTCCGCCTCGGCCGCCGCCGCCGCCAATTCGGCGCGTGCCACCTCGACGCGGCCGACGAAGCCGCGCCAGCCATCGCGCCGTGTTGCGACCATCTCCCGCCCGTCATCGAGCTTGGCGTAGAGCGTGAGCCAGCCACGCCCCCACAGATTGTCCATGTTGCGCTCGCCAGCCAGGATGTAGCCGGCGGTGCGTTCGAAGACGCCGTCCTTGATGACGGGATGCAGCTTCCACAGCCACCAGAACCCGCCGCCCACCAGCACGGCGAAACCCAGGTAGTAATGCACCAGCGCCGTGGCCGCGAAGCTCACCGCCACGATGGACCCGGCCGGCCAGATATTCTCCCAGGTCTGGTAGACCGGGCTGCCGGGCGAATTCGCGCGGCGGATATGGACGCCGAGCTTCACCGCATCGGCGTCCAGCAGCACCTTCAATCGTTCGATCTCGTTCACGTCACCGCCGCCAGTTCGAATGCCGCCGCCATCAGTGCCTGGGTATAGGGCTGCTTCGGTGCGCCGACCACCGCTTCCGCCTCGCCCTCCTCGACCACCAGGCCATCCTTCATCACCGCGATGCGGTGCGCCATGGCGCGTACCACGCGCAAATCATGGCTGATGAACAGGTAGGCGAGGGAGTGCTTCGCCTGCAGCGCGCGCAGCAGGTCCACCACCTGCGCCTGCACCGAGACATCGAGCGCAGAGGTCGGCTCGTCCAGCACCAGGAAGCGCGGCTTGAGGACCAGCGCGCGCGCGATCGCGATGCGCTGGCGCTGCCCGCCGGAGAATTCATGCGGGTAGCGCTGGGCGGTCGCGGGGTCGAGGTTCACCTCCTCCAGCGCCTGCGCGACGGCGCGCGTGCGCTGGCCGGCGTTCAGCCCCGGCTCATGCACGGCCAGACCCTCGCCCACGATGTCGGCCACACTCATGCGTGGGGAAAGCGACCCGTAG
>JBKJNV010000454.1:0-7903 GCA_046593435.1 Roseomonas sp. | reverse complement strand
CCGTGCCGGGCCTGCGCGGTGACCAGGGCGCCCACCGGCCCGTCCATCGGGATCGGGTAGCCGATCGGCTTGACCGAGCGGACATGGTAGCGCCCCTCCGCATCGCAGTGCAGTTGGCCGCGCATGTCCATCACGCTCGGGTCATGCGCCTGGAGGTCGTACAGGCCGTCTGCGCCGGTCTGCCAGACATCCATCCGCGCATGCGGCACCGGCCGGCCGGCGGAATCGGTGACCCGGCCGAACAGCACGATCTCCGGGCCGGTGCGCACATGGGCGATGGTGCCGCCGAGCGGGATGAGGGGCGCCTGCTCGCGGAAGAAGGGGCCGAGCAGGCTGGTCTCGGTGCCCGTCGCCTCGCGCCCGGTCGCGTCATGCATGGTGTTGACCAGGCGCGAGAGGCCGAGAATATCCGACAGCAGGATGAATTCCTGGCGGTAGGGCGTGCAAGCCTGGCCCACGGCGGTGAGCGTGGCGATGCCCTGGAGCCATTCCTCGGGCTTGAGGTTCACCTCGCGCGCGAAAGCGTGCAGGTGGCGCACCGCGGCCGCCATGATCTCGCGCAGGCGGGGGTCGGGCGTGTCCGCCATCTGGGCGATGACGGCATCGGTGATGTCGCTGGCGTCGAGGTCCTGCATGGCGTGCTCCTGTCGTCGCTGAGCCTGCTTGGAGAGGGTGGCCCCGGTCAATCACTGTTGCGACGGGCGGGGTTCAGCCCGGCTCGATCCGCGCGTCACGCACGATCTCGCGCCACTTGGCGACTTCGGCCGCGGTGCGGGCGGCGAGGTCCTCGGGCGTGCCGCCGAATGCGGCATGGCGCGGTTTGTCCCGCGCTGGCATCCGGGGGGGCAATCGACGTTACCATAGCCTGTCCGGCGTCGGCCGCGGCGGGGTAGAAGATTCTTGTCGGGCCGCAAGGCCGGGCGCGAGGAAGGAATCGCCATGATGATCAAGACGCACACGCTGCTGCCGACCACGGTCGTGGGCAGCTACCCGCAGCCCGACTGGCTGGTGGACCGCGCCATCCTGACCAGGGACAATGTGGTCCCGCGCGTGCGCCTGAAGGAGATCTGGCGCGTGGCCGAGGATGCGCTGGAAGGCGCCCAGGACGACGCGACACTCATCGCCATCCGCGACATGGAGCGCGCGGGCATCGATATCATCACCGATGGCGAGATGCGCCGCGAGAGCTATTCCAACCGCTTCGCGCTCGCGCTGGACAATGTCGATGTGGACAACCCCGCCGTGGTCGCGGGGCGCATGGGCAAGCCCACGCCAGTACCGCGCGTGGTGGGCGAGCTTCGCCGCCGCCACCCGGTGGAAGTGCGCGACATCGCTTTCCTCCGCGCCAATACCGACCGCCGGGTGAAGATCACCCTGCCCGGCCCCTTCACCCTGTCGATGCAGGCGCATGACGAGCATTACGGCGACGACGAGGCCCTCGCGATGGCCTATGCGGCGGTGGTGGCCGAGGAGGCGCGCGACCTGGTGGCGGCCGGCGCGGATGTCATCCAGCTCGATGAGCCATGGCTGCAGGCGCGCCCGGAGCAGGCGTTGCGCTACGGCGTGAAGGCGATCAACCGTGCGCTGGAGGGTGTGACGGGCACGACCGTGGTGCATCTGTGCTTCGGCTATGCGGCGTTGGTGAAGGACAAGCCGTCTGGCTATTCCTTCCTGCCGCAGCTGTCGGATTCCATCGCGACGCAAATCTCGATCGAGGCGGCGCAGCCGAGGCTCGATCTCGGCATCCTGGGCGACCTGTCGAACAAGATGATCATGCTCGGCGTGCTCGACCTGGGTTCGCCCGAGGTGGAGACGGCCGAACTGGTCGCGGCCCGGCTGCGCGAGGGTCTGCGGCACGTGCCGGCGGAGCGGCTGGTTGCGGCACCCGATTGCGGCATGAAGTACCTGCCGAGGCAGCGCGCCTTCGCCAAGCTGCGGGCGCTGGCGGAGGGCGCTGCGATCGTGCGGCACGAACTCCTGGGCTGAGCGGCCGCCGCCATGGCGCTGATGGTCTTCCTCGACCGGATGCGGTTCGGCTTCGGTGCACTGGCGGAGCTGGCGGGGAAATAGGCGCTGGCGGACATCGGGCGGCCTTTGGTGGTCACCGATGCCGGGCTGCGCGCGGCGGTGCGGATCTGCGCCCCCCGCCCGAACAAACGCGCTTCGACCGAGCTTCGTTCATCGGCGATTAAGCCATCGCCGGCAAAGTGTCTCGCTGGTTCTACAGACCCCGAGATGTGAGACGCGCCCCCCATGATCCTAGAAGAACTGGCCTGGGATGAGGCGACAGGTTGGGGCGGGGCGGGGCGGCTGGGCCAGACGGCGAGCCTTGTTTTGTATTTCGGCGGCACGGCGACGCTGGCCGACGGCCTGCGGCATGCCGAACTTCGCGCCGCCTATCCGCAGGCGCAGGTGGTCGGGTGCAGCACGGGTGGCCAGATCGATGGCCGGGGCCTGACCGATGCGGGCCTCGCCGCCGTCGCCCTGCACTTCGACAGAACACCGCTTCGCCTCGTGAGTGTCTGTATCGACAATGCGGGTGATTCGCGCGCCTGCGGCGAAACGCTCGGGCGGCAGCTGTCGGCACCGGATCTGGCGGGCGTGTTCATGCTGTCGGACGGGCTGCACGTGAATGGCAGTGAGCTGGTGGGCGGCATTTCCGCGGCGCTGCCGCCGGGCGTCCCGGTGACCGGCGGTCTTGCCGGAGATGGTGCGGATTTCCGCTGCACGTTGGTCGGCGCCGGCACCATGGCGCCGGCGGAGCGGCGGGTCGCAGCGGTGGGGTTCTACGGCGATGCGATCCGCTTCGGCCATGGCTGCGGCGGCGGCTGGGACACCTTCGGGCCTCGCCGGCGCATTACCGGCGCCAAGGGCAACGTGTTGCACATGCTGGATGACGAGCCGGCGCTGGATCTTTACGAACGCTACCTCGGCGATGAGGCGCAGGGCCTTCCGGGCACGGCGCTGCTGTTCCCGCTGCGTGTATGGGATCCGTCCCATCCGGACCATGACATGGTGCGCACCGTGCTTGGCATCGACCGCGCCAGGCGCACCATGACCTTTGCCGGCGATGTGCCGCAGGGCTGGTACGCGCAGCTCATGCATGGGCGCTTTGAACGCCTGACCCAGGGTGCGGCGGAAGCGGCGGGCAGCGGCGTGCCCGCAACAGGTCTATCCGGTGACAGCCTGGCGCTGCTGGTCAGTTGCATCGGGCGGCGGCTGCTGATGGGCCAGCACATTGGTGATGAGATCGACGCGGTGGCCGAGCGGCTGGGCGCCAGTGGGGTGCAGCGCCGGCTTGGCTTCTACTCCTATGGCGAAATCGGCCCCCACCACGTCAGCGGCCGGTGCGAGCTGATGAACCAGACGATGGCGGTCACCACCATCGCCGAGGCGGCGGCGGCGTGAGCGGACAGGCGCTGCACCGGCTTATCGCCAAGCAGCTGGCCGTGGCGACCTCTGCGGCGGGTGAGCTGGACGCTGCCGCGCTCGCCGCCCTGGTCGGGGCTGCCTATGGCGAGGCGGAGCGCGACCGTGTGCGAACCGAGCGCGCGATGACCTTGATGGCCGACGAGGTCGAGCGCGCGAATGCTGCGTTGGAGCGGGTGGTGCAGGATCTGCGCGTGCAGAATCTGCGCTTCGGGACCGCGCTCGAGAACATGTCGCTCGGCATTGCGATGTATGATGCGGATGAGCGCCTGGTCGTGTGCAATGCACGTCTGAACGAGGTGCTGTCGGTGCCGCCGGGCACCATCCGGGTCGGCATGAGCTTCCGCGAGGTTTTGTCCTCCTGCATGGGGCACGGGCATTTTCCGGGGAAGTCGCTTGACGACGCCTATGCCGAGCGGCGCGCGATCCTGTTCGGTGGCGCGGAGCCTTCGATCGAGGAGGACCGCATCCAGCGCAAGGTGCACCTGACGAAGCAGGCCATGCCCCATGGCGGCTGGCTGCTGTTGTACGAGGACATGACCCTGCGGCGCCGGGCCGAAGAGCGTGTCGTCCACATGGCCTGGCACGATGCCTTGACCGGGCTTGGCAACCGCGTCCAGTTCAATGAGCGCTTGCAGGAGGCGCTGGTGCGCGGCGGCCGGGGCGAGCCCTGCGCCGTTCTCTGCATCGATCTCGACCGCTTCAAGACCGTGAACGACACGCTGGGGCACCCGGTGGGCGATGCCGTGCTGCGCGCCGTGGCGAAGCGGCTGCAGGGCATCGTGCGCGAGACCGACGCGATCGCCCGCCTGGGCGGTGATGAGTTCGCCATCGTGCAGCGCACGCCGAACCAGCCCTATGACGCGATCGCGCTGGCGCAGCGCATCGTGGAGGAGATGGCGGCGGTGTTCGAGGTCGAGGGGCACCACATCAACATCGGCGCGAGCATCGGCATTGCCCTGGCGCCTGCCGATGGCCTGACCGCGCCCCAACTGCTCAAAAGTGCGGATCTTGCGCTGTATCGGGTCAAGGCCGATGGCCGCGGCGGCTGGCGCTTCTTCGAAGCCGAGATGGATCTGCGCATGCAGGCGCGGCGCGCGCTGGAGCTGGACATGCGCCGCGCCCTGGCGCGCCACGAATTCGAGGTGTTCTATCAGCCGCTGATCGATGTCGAGAGCCGCCACGTGCTGGGGTTCGAGGCGCTGGTGCGCTGGCGCCATCCGGAACGCGGCATGGTCTCGCCGGGCGAATTCATCCCGCTGGCGGAGGAGACGGGGCTGATCGTGCCGCTGGGCGCGTGGGTGATGCGGCGTGCCTGCGAGGATGCGGCATCCTGGCCCGACGGCATCTCGGTCGCGGTCAATGTCTCGGCGGTGCAGTTCCGCAACCCGGCCATCGTGGACACCGTGTCCGAGGCCCTGGACCTGTCCGGCCTCGCACCCGAGCGGCTGGAAATCGAGGTGACCGAAAGCATCATGCTGCAGGACAATGTCGCAACGCTCGCGCTGCTGCACCGGCTGCGGCGGCTGGGCGTCAGCATATCGATGGATGATTTCGGCACCGGCTACTCCTCGCTCAGCTACCTGCGCAGCTTTCCGTTCGACAAGATCAAGATCGACCAGTCCTTCGTGCAGGATCTGAACAAGACCAAGGGCGCGGGCGAGATCATCAGCGCCATCATCGGGTTGGGCGCGAGCCTGGGCATGCGCACCATCGCCGAAGGCGTCGAGACGCATGAGCAACTGGCCAGGCTGCGCCTGGGTGGCTGCCGCGAGGCGCAGGGCTACCTGTTCGGCAAGCCGATGCCGCTGGAGCAAGCGGTGGCGTTGATCGCTGAATACGCCAAGCCGCTGCGTCCGGCGGAAGCGCAGGCGGGACTGTTGGCACCGGCGCCGCGCTGAGGCAGCCTGCCCCCAAGTCAAAAGGGGGATACGCAGATGCGCTGGTTCGGTCGGGCTGCGTTGGTTCTGCTGGCCGCGCTGGCGCCATTGGCTTCTGGGCAAGCGCAGAGCTGGCCTTCGCAGACCATCATGCTGGTCAATGGCTTTCCGCCAGGCGGCGGCGCCGACATCCTCGCGCGCCTGGTCGCGGGGCATCTTTCCACCGCGCTGAGCCAGACCGTCACGGTCGAGGACCGCACCGGTGCGGGGGGGCTGATTGCGGCCGGCCATGTCGCGGGGGCGCGGCCGGATGGCAACACGCTGCTGCTGGTCACGATGAGCATGGTTTCCATGGCACCGGTGATGCCCGGCGTGACGCTGAACTTCGACCCGGACCGCGACCTGGCGGGGGCTGTGATCATCGCGGGGTTGGACAACCTGCTTTACGTCAATCCGCGGCTGCCCTTCCGGACGCTCCGCGATGTGATCGACCATGCCCGGGCGCACCCGGACACGCTGACCTATGGGTCTTCGGGCGTGGGCAGCTCCTACCAGCTTTGGGCGGCGCAATTCGCGGCGATGGCGGGGGTGCGCATGGTGCACGTGCCCTTCCGTGGTGGCCCGCCGGCGATCGCCGAGATCATCGCGGGGCGCGTGGACATGATGTTCGGCAACCTGGCCGAGATCCTGCCCCATATCCGCGCCGGCACGGTGCGCGCCATCGCTTTCACGTCCACGCCGCCCTCACCGGTGCTGCCGGGCGTGCCGACGGTGGCCGAGACGCTGCCCGAGTATCGCGCCGACAATTGGTTCGGCATTGCTGCGCCCAGTGCGACGCCGCGCCCGGTGCTGGACAGGCTGAACGCCGAGGTCAACCGCATCGTCACCGACCCCGCGGTGCGGCAGCGCCTGGTGGAGCTCGGCTACCAGCCGCGTGGGGGGAGCATTGCCGAGATGCGGCGGACCATCGCCGATGACCGCGCGCGGTGGCAGCGCGTGATCGAGGCGAACAACATCCGGGGGGAATAGCAAGGCGGCGCGACGGCCTTCGGCCAGCCTTGCGGGCCGCGAGCCGGAATGGGCGAACGCCGCGCGTGCGGCGAGCCCAGCCGCCGGAGGCGGCGACCGGCGCTTGCGGGCGCGGTATGCGCCTCAGTCGAAGGCGAGGTCCCAGCCCAGCCAGTCGCAGACCGCGCGACCCATCACCCATTCCAGGTCGGTGCCGCGCAGCCAGGGCAGTTCCTCGGTGAAGAAGGTCACGCATTGGCGCCAGCTGCAGGGCATGCGCGTGATGTCGGTGCCCCAGAAGAAGCGCTTCGGCCCGAAGGCGTCGAAGATGCGGTGCAGCCCGTCATGGATGTTGGCGAAGGGGTAGGGCTGCGTCGAGTAGTGCGGCGCGCCGGTGGCCTTCACCGCGACATTTGGCAGAGCGGCGAGCGCACAGAGCGCGTCGAGCTGCGCGAAGGCCGCGTCATCCTGGCCGGTGCGCACCAGGCCGCAATGGTCGAGCACCAGGCGCAGCCCGGGATGCGCTTCTGCGATGCGCCGGAAATCGCGCAGGAACAGGCCGCCCATCATGGCGATGGGCAGGCCCTCGCGCTCGGCCGCCGGCCAGAGCCAGTCGAGCGAGCCGTCGCGCAGCCAGGCCTGCTCCTCCTCATGCAGCAGGGCCCAGCGCAGGCCGAGCATGCCGGGCTGGTCGCGCCAGCCCTCGATACGGTGGCGCTGTGCGGGGTCGCGCGGTGGGAACTGGCCCATCACCGCGAAGCGGTCGGGGTGGGTCGCGGCCGCCTGGATGGCGTAGGCGTTCGCGTCCGCATCCCAGCTGACCGGGGGGTGCAGGACGGCGCCGTGCACGCCGGCCGCGTCCATATCGCGCAGCGCTTCCTCGGCGGTGAAGGCGCTGGTCTTGCGGTGCAGGCCGGAGGGCGCCCCGCGCGTCCAGATATGGATCTGGGCGTCGATGATCTTCATGCGCGCATCCTCCTGGTCTTCGTTGTGCGCGAGCTTCCACCCAAGCGGCACCCTGGACAAGCGACGCCGCTGCGCCATCCTGGCGGCAAGGCAGGGAGGATGCGCGTCATGGCGGTGGTGGAGACGGAACGGCACGGGCATGTGCTGGTGGTGCGGATGAACCGGCCCGAGCGGCTGAATGCACTGAACCATGAGCTGCGCATCGCACTCGCGCAGACCTGGACGGATTTCCGCCATGATGACGGGCTGGAGGTCGCGATCCTGACCGGGACGGGCCGCGCCTTCTGCGCCGGGGAGGATATGAAGGAGACGCTGGCCGATGCCACGCCCGGCGGCCGCGCGCTGGAGATCGAGGATCCCTTTCGCAGTGGTGCCCTGGAAAAGCCGGTGATCGCCGCGGTGAACGGCTTCGCCATGGGCGGCGGCTTCATGCTGGTGGAGCGCACAGACCTGCGGGTTGCGGCGAAGGGTGCGGTGTTCGAGGTCTCGGAGGCCAAGCGCTGGCTGCTCGGCGGCTATGATCATGGCCAGGTCGCGAACCTCGCCTTTCCCATCGCGATGGAGATGGCGCTCGGCTTCCGTTTCACCGCCGAGCGCTTCTACGAACTCGGCTTCGTCAA
>JBKJNV010000416.1:0-5593 GCA_046593435.1 Roseomonas sp. | reverse complement strand
CATTCTCGACCTTCAGGCCGAACACGTCCTTCACGTAGAAGACGTCCACCGCGCGCACGCCATAGGTGGTGATGTGCGCGGAGGCGATCTGCATCCCCTGGCTGCTGATCGCCGCGGTCACGTCATGCAGCAGCCCCGGCCGGTCGCGGCCATTCACCTCGATGACGGTGTGGGTGTTGCTCGCGTGATTGTCGATCACCACGCGAGGCGGGACCGTGACCGCGCGCAGCCGCGCCGGCTCGCGCCGCACTTTCCGTATCTCATCGGCCAGGCGCAGGCGGCCGGAGAGCGATTGCTCGATCAGCACCGAAAGCCGCGCCAGGCGATGCGGCTGGTCAAACGCCCCACCGGACGCGTCCTGCACCCAGAAGGTGTCCAGCGCCGTACCATCCGTCATGGTGTGGATGCGCGCATCCACGATCGAGGCGCCGGCCACCGCGAGCGCGCCCGCGATGCGGCTGAACAGGCCCGGATGGTCGGTGCAATAGACCGTCACCTCGGTCACGCTGCGCGCTTCCAGCACGCGGGTGCGCACGGTCAGCGGCGTCTGGCCATTCGCCGCCTCGCTCACCATCGTCGCGTGGCGCGCATGGGTTTGCGGGTCGAAGCTGAGCCAGTAGCCGGGGTAGCCGAGGCTCAGGAAGTGCTCCACCTCGGGCTTCGGCCGGCTCTTCAACAGCGACGCCACCGCATCCTTCGCACGCGCGACGCGCACGTCGCGCTCGGGGACCGACAATCCACCGGCGAGCACCTCGGCCACGCGCCAGTACAGCTCGCGCAGCAGCGTGGCCTTCCAGCCATTCCACACCTTCGGCCCCACCGCGCGCATGTCGGCGACGGTGAGCACCAGCAGCAGCCGCAGCCGCTCGGGCGACTGCACGATCTCGGCGATGTCGAGGATGGTCTTGGGGTCCTCGATATCGCGCTTGAAGGCGGTCTGGCTGATCAGCAGGTGATGCAGCACCAGCCAGGAGACGGTCTCCGTCTCCTCCGGCGTCAGGCCAAGCTTGGGGCAGACTTCCTGCGCGACCTGGGCGCCCAATTCCGAATGGTCGCCGCCGCGCCCCTTCGCGATGTCGTGCAACAGCGTCGCCACATACAGCGCCCGGCGCGATTGCAGCTGCGCCAGAAGCTCACTGGCCACCGGCGCGATTTCGGCCAGCTCATTGCGGTCCAGCTGGCCGAGCACGCCAATGGCCTCGACCGTATGCTCATCGACGGTGAAGACATGGTAGGTGTCGAACTGCATCAGCCCCACGATGCGCGCCCAATCCGGCAGATAGCGCGACAGGAACCCCGCCTCGTTCAACTGCCGCAGCCACACCGCCGCGTCGCGGCCGCACAGCAGGTCGAGGAAGATCATCCCCGCCTCGGCATCGCCGCGCAGCTTCACGGCGTGGCGCGACTGCCGGATCAGCGCCCGAAACGCGAGGGGGTGGATGTCCAGCGATCGGTCGCGCGCAAGCTTCACCAGGCGCAGCATCAGCACCGGCTGCTCACGGAAATCGAACCCCGGTGCCGCGATCAGCTTGCCATCGGCCAGCGCGAAGCCGGCATCGGCCAGCGCCTTGTCGGGTGCGGGCAGCACCGCGGGCAGCCCGAGCGAGGCACGCTCGATCGCGGGTTCGAGCATGCGCGTGAAGCGCGCCACGTCGCGCGCGGTGATGAACAGGTGCTTCATGAACCGCTCGACGCCATCCTGCTTGCCGTGGCGCGTGTAGCCCATGCGCGCCCCGATGACCGGCTGGAAGTCGAAGGTCAGGCGCTCCTCGGCGCGGCCGGCGACCAGGTGCAAATGGAAGCGCACGGTCCACAGGAAATCCCACGCGCGGCGGATGGCCTTCGCCTCCTCCTCGGTGATCAGCCCGCCACCGGGGGCACCCAGGCCCACCAGCTCGGGCATGCGCTGCACGCCGAAGGCGTAGCGCGCCAGCCAGTACAGCGTCTGGAGGTCGCGCAAGCCGCCGCGGCCCTCCTTCAGGTGCGGCTCAACCAGGAAGGGGCTGTCGCCATAGCGCGCGTGGCGGGATGCGCGTTCGGCCCGCTTGGCGGCCAGGAAATGCCCAAACCCCCAATCGGCGCGGGCCTTGGTGAAGCGCTCGGAAAAGCGGGTGAATATGGCCGATTCGCCGGAGAGGCGGCGCGCATCGAGCAGCGCCGTCAGGATGGTGGCATCGGCCTTTGCGTCATCGAGACAGTTGCCGACGCTGCGCGTGGCATGCCCGACCTTGAGCCCCAGATCCCACAGCAGATAGAGCATGAACTCGACCGTGCGCTCGCCGCGCGGCGACATCTCGGATTCCGTGAGGAACAGCAGGTCGATGTCGGAAAACGGTGCCAGGACACCGCGCCCATACCCGCCCGTCGCCACCAGACAGAAAGGGACCTCCTGCTCCTTCGCATGCGGGACCACCGCCTCGGCGTAGCTGTGGATCGCCTTGATCAAGGTATCGGTGAGCGCGGCCATCCAGCGTGCGGAAGCGAGGCCCGACAGTGCCTTGGCTTCAAAGCGTTCCTGCACCTGCGAATGGATGCGCCCGAGGTGCCGCCGCAGCAGGCCGAGCGCCTGCTCACGCCCGATCGGTGCGCCCCCTGGCACCAGGGTGGCGATGAGATCGGCAAGGACATCCGGGTGGTCATCATCCGCCGCGTGCTCCGCGGTGTCGGACGGCGACACCCGCATGGCTGCGGTGTGGCTGGCGATCATTCCCGCGACACTATCGTGTCAGCGGCGGCGGGGCCAAGGGGCGAGGTGCCCTCCGCCAGCGATTTCAGCCGATAGAGTGCTTCGTGTGCCTCACGCGGGGACAGCGCGTCGGGGTCCAGCGCCCACAGCGCTTCCAGCGCAGGTGCCACCGCAGCCTGCGGTTGCGCACCCGCCGCGGCGCGGGCAAAGAGCGGCAGTTCATCCGATAGCGGATCGAGTCCGCGCGCCCTTTGTTCCAGCGCGCGTAACACGGCCTCGGCGCGCGTCACCACCCCACGCGGAACGCCGGCGAGTCGCGCGACGTGCAGGCCCCAGCTTTTCTCCGCCGCACCAGGTGCCACGGCATGCTGGAACACCACCGACCCCCGCCATTCGCGAACCTGCATGGTGGCCAGGCGCAGCTCCGGCAGCTTGCCGGCGAGTGCTGTCAGTTCGTGGAAGTGGGTGGCGAAGATGGCGCGGCCGCGGATGCGGTCGTGCCGCGCCTCCAGCACGGCCCAGGCGATGGCAAGCCCGTCCCAGGTGGCGGTGCCGCGGCCGACCTCGTCGAGGACCACCAGCGACCTCTCCGTCGCCTGATTGAGGATGGCCGCCGTCTCCGCCATCTCGACCATGAAGGTGGACCGCCCGCCGGCGAGGTCATCGGAGGCACCCACGCGCGAGAACAGCCGATCCACGATCCCCAAGGTCGCGCGCGCGGCGGGCACGAAAAGCCCCGCCTGGGCAAGGATCACCAGCAGCGCATTCTGCCGCAGGTAGGTGGATTTGCCCGCCATGTTCGGCCCCGTGAGCAGGCACAGCCGGTTGCCCGGCGAGAGGTCCGCATCATTGGGGACGAAGGCGGGTCCACGCGCGCGGGCCAGTGCGGCTTCGACCACCGGATGCCGCGCTGCGATCACCGCGAATTCCGCCCGCCCGGTCAGTTCCGGCCGGCACCACCCACCCGTGGCGGCGATTTCGGCGGCGGCGGCATGGACGTCGCATTCGGCCATGGCGTCGGCGGCGGCAGCGATGAGCGCACCGGAGGCAAGGCAAAGCCGCCGCAGGTGCTGCGCGATGGCGCGCTCGCGCTGCTTCGCACGCTCCCCGGCCTCGGACAGCTTGCGGTCGAGATCGGCCAGGGCCGTGCAGGTGAAGCGCATCGCATTCGCCATGGTCTGGCGATGGATCGGCGCGTGTTCGCCTGCCGGTGGCTGCCGCAGCAGCGCCTCCCCGGCGGCCAACGGTGCTTCCGCGAGGTAGCCGAATTGCTGGTGGTGCTTGATCTTCAGGCTCGCGATGCCCCAGGCGCGGGCGAGGTCCATCTGCATGGCCGCGATGGCGCCGCGTGCATCGTCGCGCAGTCGGCGCAGCGCATCGAATTCGCCATCATAGCCGGGCGCGATCAGCCCGCCATCCTCCAGCCGCGCGGGCAGCGACTCGGCGAGCGCGCGCGCAAGTTCCGGCTGCGGCCCGGGCTCCGTCAGCACGGCCACCGCCGCGCGCAGCAGAGGTGGCAATGGCGGCATCCCCACCGCATTGACCAGCCCCTCCGACATGCGCCCGGCACGGTCGAGCCCGTCGCGGATGGCGGCGAGATCGCGCGGGGCGAATCGATCGAGCGAAAGCCGCCCCAGCGCGCGGGCCATGTCGGGCGCGCCCTTGAGTGCCGCGCGCAGCAGCCCACGCAGATCGCTCGCCTGGTGCAGGAAGGCGACACAATCCAGCCGCGCGTCGATGGCGGCGGCATCGGCCAGCGGTGCTGCCAGCCGCGTGGCGAGTTCCCGCGCGCCGGCGGCCGTGACCGTGCGATCGACGGCGCCGAGCAGGCTGTCGCGCGGGCTGCGCTCGCCGCGCAGGATCTCCAGGCTGCGCCGCGTGGCAGCGTCCATCTGGAGCAACCCGCGCCCGCCCTGCGGTGCCGGCGGCGAGAGCCGCGGCAGCACGCCGGCCTGCGTCGCGCGGACATAGTCGAGTGCCAGGGCAGCCGCCGCGATCTCGGGCGCCGAAAACACGCCGAAGCCATCCATGCTGGCGACCTCGAAGGCATCGGCCACGCGTGCGGTCGGGTCGGCGGCGGGCAGGGCGATGGCGAGCTGCGCGCGGAACGGGCCCAGCGCCGCATCCTCCGCCAAAGCCTCGGGTGCCACGATCTCGGCCGGCTCGATCCGGGCGAGGAGGCCGGCGAGGCCCGCGCGGGGCAGCGCCTCGGTGAGGAAGGCGCCGGTCGAGACATCGAGCCAGGCGGCCCCGATGCGGGCACCATCCTCGGCGAGTGCGAGCAGCCAGGCCGGGCGCCCGGCGTCGAGCAGGCTTTCCTCGGTCACCGTGCCGGGGGTGACGACGCGCACGACGGCGCGGTGGATGGTCGGCGCCTTGCGGCGCTTGGCCTCCTCGGGCGTTTCCATCTGCTCGCAGATGGCGACCCGGAACCCGCGCCGGATCAGCCGCGCGAGGTAGCTTTCATGCGCGTGGGCGGGCACGCCGCACATCGGGATCGGGGCTCCGCGATGCTCGCCGCGGTAGGTGAGCGCGATGTCGATGGCGGCCGAGGCTGCCTCGGCGTCGCCGAAGAACATCTCGAAGAAGTCGCCCATGCGGAAGAACAGCAGGGCATCGGGGTGGGCAGCCTTGATGGCGAACCACTGCGCCATGGCTGGACTCGCACCTTCGGCGCGCGGGACTTGCGGCTCCATCACCCACGGATACAGCCTCATGGTGCAGTTGCGAAGCGAGGGAGTGGCGCCGCGGAGGCGCGCAGCCCATCATCGGCATTCATACGACCTGACTCGGAGCGCGCGAAACCATGGACGACACCAAAATGCTGCCCACCCAGGACAGCCGCACCGCGCGCGTCACCGGCGAGGAGGCGCTGGCGATGCACGCCGAAGGCCGGCCCGGCAAGCT
>JBKJNV010000393.1:0-4954 GCA_046593435.1 Roseomonas sp. | reverse complement strand
GGGCCAGGAAAAGCCCGGCATTCTTGACGCCACCGGCGCCATCCGCAGCCTGGCCGGCATGATCCCGGACCTTGCGGGGGCTGCGCTGTCGCCCGCCGTGCTCGCGAAGATCGCGGCGATCGACCCGATGAGCCTGCCCAAGGTCGAAGGCAATCCGCGGCTGGGCCAATGCGTGACGGGGCTCACCAACTTCGTCTGCATCGGCCTGAACTACGCCGACCACGCGGCGGAGACAGGGGCCCCGATTCCCAAGGAGCCGATCGTGTTCCTGAAATCGCTCGGCGCCGTCTGCGGGCCGAATGACGACGTCATGATCCCGCGCAACTCGGTCAAGACCGATTACGAGTGCGAACTCGCCATCATCATCGGCACCACCGCGCGCCATGTCAGCGAAGAGAATGCGCTGGACTACGTGGCCGGCTACGCCATCGCGAACGATGTCAGCGAGCGCGAATGGCAGGCCGAGCGCGGCGGCGCCTGGGACAAGGGCAAGGGTTTTGACACCTTCGGCCCGCTCGGCCCGTGGCTGGTGACCAAGGATGAGATCACCGATCCGCAGGATCTCGCGATGTACACGGACATCGACGGCAAGCGCATGCAGAACGGTTCCACCAAGACCATGATCTTCGGCGTGAAGACGCTGATCGCCTATGTCAGCCAGTGCATCACGCTGCATCCGGGCGATGTCATCAGCACCGGCACACCGCCGGGCGTCGGGCTCGGCGTGAAGCCCACCCCCGTCTTCCTGCGCGCCGGGCAGACCATGAAGCTCGGCATCGCGGGCCTGGGCGAGCAGACCCAGAAGCTTGTCCCTTGGGCCATGTGATCCTCGCGATGGATTTCGCCACGACGCCCCCCTGGGGGGCGGCCCGTGTGGCGGCGTTGCGCGCCTTGGCAGAAAGCATCGCGCGCGACACGCCCGGCCTGCTGTGGAAAATCTGGACCGAGGATCAGGCGGCCGGCCGCGCCGGCGGGCTTTACGCCTTCGCCTCCCGCGCGGAGGCCGAGGCCTACCGCGTGATGCACAGCGCGCGTGCCGCCGCACGCGGTGCGACCGATATCCGCGCCCATGTCTGGGACGTGAACGCCGAGCTCTCCGCCATCACTCACGCACCCCTGCCCGGAGCCGCGCCATGACCGCCTTCGCCTTCGACCATTTGCACCTGCGCAGCACAGACCCGGTGAAGGCCGCGCAATTCTACATCGACATGCTCGGCGCCGAGCTCACGGGGCGCGCCGAGACGCCCAACGGCATCCGCATGCTGCTCAAGCTCGGCGGCATGACGACCTTCATCGAGCAGGTTCCCCCCGGCACCCATGCCGCCCCCGAGGCGCCCTATGTCGGCGTGGAGCATGTCGGCCTCGTTGTCCCCGACCTGCACGCGCTGGTGGCCGAGTTGAAGGCCAAGGGGTGCCATTTCTCGACAGAGCCGCGCTCCCCGCGCCCGGGCACGACCATTGCCTTCGTCGATGCGCCGGACGGCGTCCGCGTGGAATTGCTCGAACGCAAGCCCGCCTGAACCCGGCCGCCGGAGGGACTGTCTTGACCCCCCGGCCGCATGGCGCCAAGCCTGCGGACATCATGCCCGACGGAACGCTCACGCCCCCGCTTCTCGATGCGCTGCATGCGCTGCTCGGCCCGCGCGGCCTGCTCACCGCGGCCGAGGATATCGCCCCCTGGCTCGCCGATTGGCGCGGCCTGTATCAGGGCGCCTCGCCCGCCATCATCCGCCCGGGATCGACCGAGGAACTCGCCCAGGCCGTGCGGCTGTGTGCTGCGGCCGGCGTGGCCATGGTGCCGATGGGCGGCAATACCTCGATGGTGGGCGGTGCCACGCCAGATGCAAGCGGCCGCCAGGTCATCGTCTCGCTCGCGCGGCTGAACCGCATCCGCGCACTCGACCCGCTTGACATGACCATGGTGGCAGAAGCCGGCGTGGTGCTGAAGACGGCGCAGGACGCGGCGGCGCAGGCGGGTTGCCTGTTCCCGCTCAGCCTGGGCGCGGAGGGCACCGCCACGATCGGTGGCGTGCTGTCCACCAATGCCGGGGGCAACACAACCGTGCGCTACGGCAATGCGCGCGAACTGATGCTGGGCCTCGAGGTCGTGCTGCCCGATGGCGGCGTGATCCATGGTCTGCGGCGGCTGCGCAAGGACAATACCGGCTATGCGCTGCGCCATCTGTTCGTGGGTGCTGAGGGCACGCTTGGCTTCATCACCGCTGCCGTGCTGCGGCTGTTCCCCCGCGCGCGCGCGCAGGAGGTGGCGTTCTGCGCCGTCGCGTCCGAGGACGCCGCGCTCGCGCTGTTCCGCCGCTTCCGCGACCGCGACGAGGGTGCGGTGCGCGCCTTCGAATACATGTCCGGCACCGGCGTGGACTTTTGCGCGCACCACATCGACGGCATCGCCTGGCCGCTGGCATCGCGCGCCGATCACTGCGTGCTGGTGGACCTCGCCTCCTCCCGCCCCGCCTCGGGGCTGCGCGCGCTGGCCGAAGCCGTGCTGGAAGAAGCGCTGGAGGCGGGCGAGGTGCTCGACGCCGTCATCGGCGAGAGCGACGCGCAACGCGCCGCCCTGTGGCGCATCCGCGAGGAACACCCCGAGGCGCAGAAGCGCGAGGGCGCCTCGGTGAAGAACGACGTCTCCGTCCCGGTCAGCCGCGTGCCGGAGCTGATCCGCCGGTCCTCCGTCGCACTCACCGCGTTGATCCCCGGCAGCCGGCCGGTGCCCTTCGGCCATATGGGCGACGGCAACATCCACATGAACCTGGAACAGCCCGAAGGCATGGACCCCGCCGCCTTCCTCGCCCGCGGGCACGACATCATGGATTGCGTGAACGAGATCGTGCGCGACCTCGAAGGCAGCTTCTCCGCCGAGCACGGGATCGGGCGGCTCAAGACGGACATGATGGCATCGTGGCGCGGTGGCGCGGAACTCGCCGCCATGCAAGCAGTGAAGGCAGCACTCGACCCCGCCGGCCTGATGAACCCTGGAAAGGTCCTGCCAGGCCGGGCGGCGTGAGGCTGTGGCTCGCGGCGCTGCTGGCACTCGGCCTCGCCCCGGCCCAAGCCATGGCACAGCCAGCGCCCCTGGCCGAGCTGCGCGTGGCCTTCGGTGCCGACTGCACCGGCGTGGGCGTCGCCGTCCATCTGGGTGGCGGCATCTTCCTCACGGCAGGGCACCTGCTGGACCCCGGCCTTGCGCGGCGTGAGGGATGCCCCGGTGCCGCCCTGGAAGCCGAGCGCCCGCCCACGCTGATCCTTGATGGCCGCCCCGTCCCCGCTGCCATCCTCCGCCGCGTCGCCGGCGTCGAGACAGGCGATGTTGCGCCTGGCTGGGCCTACCCGGGCTGGGCCGACCTCGCGCTGCTGCGCGTCGCGGTGCCGCCGGCGCTTGCCACCGCACGGCCCTGCGCGGGCGATGCCGCCCCGGGTGCCCGGCTCCGTATCGAGAGCCTGATGCGCCGCGTCGATGTCCGCGTCGCCGGGCAGGAACGCACCGGCACGCTGGGGCCCGCGCGCATCGACGGCACGCTGCTGGTGCTTGAGATCGTCCTGGACCCGGGTGAGTCGGGCGGCGCGGTGCTGGGTGCGGGCGGGTGCCTCGCCGGCATCGTCAGCGCACGGCAAGACAGCCCCGGTGGCCGGTACAGCTTCGCTGTGCCGGCCGCCACCCTCCGTGCCTTTCTCGCCGCCCGGTGATAAAGGCCAGCGTGTGAGCAGGACCGACACCTACATCTTCCGGCAGTTGCTGCTGGCGCTCGTGGCCGTGACGGTGGGGCTCGCAGCACTCGTGTGGCTGACCCAGTCGCTCCGTTTCATCGAGCTGGTGCTGGATCGTGGCCTGTCGCTGCTGGTCTTCCTTGAGCTTACCGGGCTGATGCTGCCGAATTTTTTTGCCGTCATCCTGCCGATCACGACCTTCGTCGTGACGCTGTTCGTCTATGTGCGCCTCGCCTCGGACCGGGAGCTGGTGGTGATGCGCGCGGCCGGCCTGTCGCAATGGGCGCTGGCGCGGCCGGCGGTGGCGCTCGCCGCACTGACGGCAGTGCTGGTGCTGTGGCTGCAGCTCTACCTGGTCCCCGTCAGCCACGCGGCCTTCCGCGCCTGGCAGTTCGAAATCCGCAACCAGATGGCCGGGTTGCTGCTGCAGGAAGGCGTGTTCAGCCAGGTGGGCAACGACCTGACCGTCTACGCCCGGGAGCGGCAGCGCGACGGCACGCTGCGCGGCATCCTGGTGCAGGATGCGCGTGAGGCCGGCGCCCCGGTCACCATCCTCGCCGAGAGCGGGCGCATCATCCAGACGCCGACCGGGCCACGCGTGACGCTGGTCAACGGCCAGCGCCAGCAGATCGAGCGGCTGGGCAACCCGCCCGTCGCACGGCTTTCGGTCCTCAGCTTCGCCGAAAACAGTGTCGACCTCGCGCGTGCGACGCGCAGCGACGAGGTGCGCTCGCGTGACAGCCGCGAACGCAGCATCGGGGAATTGTTGAACCCGGACCCCGCCGAACGCCTGCGCGACCGAGACCTCCGCCGGTTTCGTGCGGAGGCGCACCAGCGTCTCTCGGCGCCGCTGACGGTGCTCTCCTTCGCGCTGGTCGCCCTCGCGGTCGCCCTGACCGGGGAATTCCGGCGACATGGCGGTGGCGCCAGGCTGGCCATCGGCGTCGCCGTCGCGGTTGGGCTGCTGGCCTCGGGACTGACCACCGGCACGCTCGCGGCCCGCGACAATGACTGGGTGCCGTTGGTCTGGGTGCATGCCGCGGTGCCGGGCATCCTCGCGGCCCTGTGGATCAGTGACCGGGTGCAGGCATTCGTGCGCAGGCGCAGCCTGTCCGCTTCGACCGGCTCGGCGGCCCGATGATCGCCGCGACCCTGTCCCTGTATGTCGCGCGCCGCTTCGCGGTCGCGGTCACGACCATGCTGGTCGCACTCGCCGGGCTGATCGCGCTGT
>JBKJNV010000168.1:0-3159 GCA_046593435.1 Roseomonas sp. | reverse complement strand
TCCTCCACCGGATTCAGCGGCATGTTGCGGTAGATGGCGGTGTTGATGGTGATCGCGCCGACATGGGCGAACATGATGGTGTGGCCATCGGCGGGGCTGCGGCTCACCTCGGCCATGCCGATATTGCCGTTGGCGCCGGGGCGGTTGTCCACCACCACCGGCTGGCCCAGAATTTCCGACAGGCGCGGGGCCATGATGCGGGCATAGGTGTCGTAGCCACCGGCCGCACTGGGCACCAGGCAGCGGATGGCGCGGCTGGGCCAGGGGGCGCGGGGCTGGGCGGCGGCCGGCGTGGCGGCGAGCAGCCCGAGCGTGGCGCGGCGCGTGAGGCGCATGGTCAACCCTCCCTGGTTTTCCACATCGAAGCAGGGAAGCGCGGCGTTGGGAACCGCCACCGGCCCTGGCGCGCCGGTGCGGCGCCAGGGCCGCGCCGCCCGCCATTGATCCCTGCTCGCCGAGCACCTGCCGCCGCAGCATCATTCAGGCGCGCCGCTGCTTCCACGATGGCAGGCGGTTCGCACTTGCCTGGGGTGCATCATCCCCGCTTGACGCGGCAGCCCGGGCAGGTTCGCCTGCGCTGCCTTGCTCCGGGAGAACACCGTGACCCCATTCCGCCTCGCCATCCCCGATGCCGCGCTGGCCGAGCTTCGCGCGCGCCTGGCGCTGACCAGACTGCCGGACCAGCCGCCAGGAGAGCCCTGGGCCTATGGCACTGACGTCGCCTATCTGCGTGACCTGCTCGCGTATTTTCAGGACGGCTTCGGCTGGCGCGCGCAGGAGGCGGCGCTCAATGCCTTGCCGCAATTCAGCGTTCCGCTGCACGGCATCGACCTCCACTACCTGCATGTGCCGGGGAAGGGGCCGAACCCCACGCCCCTGCTGCTGATGCATGGCTGGCCGGGTTCGGTGTTCGAATTCCTCGACATCATCCCGCGCCTGACGGACCCCGCGGCGTTCGGCGGTGACCCGGCCGATGCCTTCACCGTCATTGCACCCTCGCTGCCGGGCTATGGCCTGTCCTTCACGCCGGGGCAAAAGCGCTTCGGCGTGGCCGAGATCGCCGATTGCCTGGCCGAGCTGATGACCGGCGTGCTGGGCCACACGCGCTTTGCGGCACAGGGTGGGGATTGGGGGGCCTCCATCGCGTCCAGCCTCGGGGTGCGGCATCCGGAGAAGTTGCTGGGCATCCACATCAACCTCCTCGCGATGCGCCCTGACGCTGCGCCGCCTGAAAACCCCAGCGCCGAGGAAGCGCGCTACGCCGCGGAAGTGGCCGAATGGCTGCGCGAGGAGGCCGGCTATCAATGGATACAGGGCACCAGGCCGCAGACGCTGGCCTTTGCGCTGACCGACAGCCCGGCCGGGCTCGCCGCCTGGATCGCCGAGAAATTCCACGCCTGGACGGATAATGATGGCACCATCGAGAGTGCGGTGGACCGCGACCGGATGTTGGCGAACATCGCGCTGTACTGGTTCACCGGCTGCATCGGCGCGTCCTTCTGGCCCTATTACGCGCGGCTGCACGGCGCCTGGCCGATCCCCGAGGGCCGCACCGTCGATGTGCCCATGGGCTATGCCGCGTTCCCACGCGAAATCCGCCGCCCGCCGCGCAGCATCGCGGCGCGGAGCTACACGGATATCCGGCGCTGGACCGTGATGCCCCGGGGCGGGCATTTCGCCGCGATGGAACAGCCCGCCGCACTCGCGGCCGAAATCGCCGCCTTCTTCGGCTCGCTCCGCGGCGGCGCTACATCGCCAGCGCCTGGGCCACCGCGAGTGCCGTGAGGTTCACGATCCCCCGCGCCGTGACGGAGGGGACCAGCACATGGATGGGCTTGCGCGTTCCCAGCAGCATCGGCCCCACCTGCAAGCCATCCGTGGCCGCCTTGAGCAGGTTGAAGGCGATGTTGGCGGCATCGACATTGGGCATCACCAGCAGGTTGGCCGCCCCTTCGAGCGTGCTGTCCGGCACCGCGCGGTCGCGGATGGCGGGGATCAGCGCGGCATCGGCGTGCATCTCGCCATCGACCTCGAGACCCGGCGCGGCCTCGCGCAGAAGGGCCAGGGCGGTGCGCATCCGCCGGGCGGAATCTGCCCCCGACGCGCCGAAGGAGGAATGCGACAGCAACGCGACCTTGGGCACCACGCCGAAGGCGCGCACCTGTTCGGCGGCGAGCAGCGTCATCTCCGCGATCTGCGCGGGCGAGGGCTCCAGCACCAGGTGCGTGTCCACCACGAACAGCACGCCGTTCGGCATGATGACCGAGGACAGGGCGTAGCAGCGCCCCACCCCGTCCGCACGCCCGATCACGTCATGGGCGTGGTGGAAATGGCCCATCCAGTCGCCGGTGCCACCGCAGATCGCCGCATCCGCGTGCCCGGCTTCGAGCAGGAGTGCCGCGGCCACCGTGTGGCTGTCGCCGACCACGCGATCGGCGGCGTCGGGCGGCGTACCGCGCCGGCCAACCTTGCCGCGATACAGGGCGCGGAGCGGGGCGAAGATGGCCTCATCCGTCGCGGGGTCGATGATGCGCACGCTCTCCGAAAAATCCATGCGCAGGCCGAGAGCGAGGGCACGCGCCTGGATCGTCGCACGGTCGCCGAGCAGGATGGGCTCGGCAATGCCTTCGTCGAGAACGGTCTGCACGGCGCGCAGCGTGCGTTCATCGGCACCTTCGGCGTAGACCACGCGGCGGGGGTTCTTGCGCGCCGCTTCCATCACCGGGCGCATGAGGTTGCCCGAGCGGAAGACGAAGCGTTGCAACTCGCCCTGGTAGGCGGCGAAATCGGCGATGGGGCGGCGGGCGGCGCCGCTCGCCATCGCGGCACGCGCGACGGCGGGCGCGATCTCCAGGATCAGCCGCGGGTCGAAGGGTTTGGGGATGATGTAGTCGGGGCCGAAGATCGGCGCCTGGCCGCCATAGGCAGCGGCGACGACTTCCGAGGCTTCAACGCGCGCGAGCTTCGCGATGGCCTCGACGGCGGCGACCTTCATCGCCTCGTTGATCGAGGTGGCACCGACATCGAGCGCGCCGCGGAAGATGAAGGGGAAGCACAGGACGTTATTGACCTGGTTGGGGTAGTCCGTCCGGCCGGTGGCCACGATTGCGTCGGGGCGGGCGGCGCGCACCGCCTCGGGCAGGATTTCGGGCTCCGGGT
>JBKJNV010000160.1:0-3456 GCA_046593435.1 Roseomonas sp. | reverse complement strand
CCTGCGGCTGCCGGCCGAGGCCGCCGTGGTGATTGCCGCGGTCGAGCAGGCGCTGGGCCTTGCGGCCGCGAGCAGCGCCGCGCCCGCGCGCCCGCAGTTTGTGGAACCCTTCACGGTGGCCGCCCTCGCGGGGGGCGAAAAGGCGCTCGCCATGGCCGATCTCTCGCCCATGCTGCGGTCGCTCTGGGCCTGCCGGCTGGACCCGGGCGGCGGCGCGCCGCTGCCGGTGTGGGAGGAGCGCCGCATCGACTTCGCTGCCGTCTGCGGCGCCATCCTGCCCGACCATGACCCCGACAGCGCGCCCTGGCTGCGCCGGCAGCTGCGCGCGGCGGTCGACCGGCGCATCCTCGCGGGGCTGGCGCGGCCGGATGCGGTTGGGGCGCTGCGCGCCAGCCTGCTGCCGCTCGGCCTTGCCGCCGCCGACAGCGCGGAGTTCCGGAAATTCGATGCGCTGCTGCCGGCGATGCTGCGCGGCCGCATCGTCATTGCATTCACCGCCGAGGAAGTGCTCGCCGACCCGGACGGTTTCGCGGCCGCCTGCACGCGGCTGCGCGCCCGGCGCTACCGCGTCGCGCTCGATGCCAGTTCGGCCGCGACCCTCGCGCTGATCCCACCCGAGGCGGCCGGCTTCGACCTGGTGCGCCTGGCCTGGGGAGAGGGGCTGCCGGCGCTGGGCACCGCCGAGGCCCGCGCGCTCGCCGACGCCCTGCCGCATGCCGCCGACCGCATGGTCCTGGCTGAGGTGGACCGCCCCGCCGCGATCGCCTGGGGGTGGGAGATGGGGTTCAGGCTGTTCTCCGGCCGCCTGATCGAAAAGCGGCGGCTCGCGGTATAACCCGCAGTGTTCATCGCGCGGCGGTTGGCGCGGAGGGGCTTTCCTCACATATCTCGGCCATGGCCGCACTGATCGTCGAGAACCTTCGTAAAACCTATCCGCCGCGGCGGGGGGCGCCGCCGCCAAGCCCGGCGGTCGATGGCCTGTCCTTCCGGCTTCCCATGGGGGAGACCTGGGGGCTGCTCGGCGGCAATGGTGCGGGCAAGACCACGACGATCGCCATGCTGCTGGGGCTGCTGGTGCCCTCCGGTGGGCGCATCCTGGCCCTGGGTCATGACATGGCGACGGATCGGTTCGCGGCACTCGCGCGGATGAATTTCTCCTCGCCCTATATCGCGCTGCCGCACCGGCTCTCGGTGGCCGAGAACCTGCGCATCTACGCGCATCTCTACAACGTCCCCGACATGGAGGGGCGCATCGCCACGCTGGCCGAGGATCTGGAGCTGACCGAGCTGCTGGACCGCCCCGCGGGCGACCTCTCGGCCGGGCAGAAGACGCGCGTTGCACTTGCCAAGGCACTGATCAACCGCCCCGCGCTGCTGCTGCTCGATGAGCCGACCGCGAGCCTCGATCCCGATACCGGCGACTGGGTGCGCGGCTGGCTGGAGCGCTACAGCGCCGAAAGCGGCTGCGCCATTCTGCTCGCGTCGCACAACATGGCCGAGGTGGAGCGGCTGTGTGGCCATGTGCTGATGCTCAAGCAGGGCCGCATCCTCGATCAGGGCAGCCCCGCCGCGCTGACCGAGCGCTACGGGCGGAATGATCTGGAGCAGGTCTTTCTCGACATCGCGCGCGGCACCCGGGCAGAGGTGGTGTCGTGAACCCCGCACTGCGCCGCGTCTGGGGGCTGGTCTACCGGCATATCGCACTCTACCGCCGGTCCTGGCCGCGCGTGGTCGAACTCATGTATTGGCCGGTGCTGCAGATGGTCGTGTGGGGGTTCATCAGCGCCTACATCGCGGGGCTGACGCCCGGCGCGGGCACGCTGGCCGCCGGTGCGCTGCTGGGCGCGGTGCTGCTGTGGGAGGTGGCGCTGCGCAGCCAGATGGGCTTTGCCCTCTCCTTCCTCGAGGAGATCTGGTCGCGCAACCTCGGTCATGTCTTCGTCTCGCCGCTGCGCCCGCGCGAACTGGTGGCCGCGCTGATGAGCATGTCCATCCTGCGCACGCTGGTGGGCGTGCTGCCCGCGATGGTGTTGGCCTGGGCCTTCTACGGCTTCGGGTTGTTTTCCATGGGGCCGGTCATCGTCGCATTCTTCGCGGCCCTGCTGATGATGGGCTGGGCGGTGGCCTTGCTGGTCACGGCGCTGATCCTGCGCCATGGCGCGGGGGCGGAGGCGTTGGCCTGGAGCGTGTTGTTCGGCCTGACCCCCTTCTCGGCGGTGTTCTACCCGGTGGCGGTGCTGCCGGCGTGGTTGCAGCCGCTGGCCCTGTCCATCCCCGCCGCCCATGTGTTCGAGGGGATGCGGGCGGCACTGCTGGATGGGCAGATCGCCTGGGGCCACCTGGCCGCGGCCTTTGCGCTGAATGCGGTGTGGCTGGTGATTGCCGCGGTGGTGTTCATGCGCCAGTTCGAGGGCGCGCGCGTGCGCGGCGCGTTGCTCAACATCGGCGAGTAGGTCAGCCGCGCTTCGGCCGCGCGGCTTTCGGCAGCAGGCCGGGCCAGCGCACGACATGGCCTTCAAGCGGCCCGGCATTGCGTTCGCCCACGGTGCGGTCGCGCACGGAGATGCCCGCTTCATGCACGGTCTCGGCGCTGCCGGAGACCAGCGGGTGCCACCAGTACAGATCCTGTCCTTCGGCGATCAGGCGGTAGGCGCAGGTCGGCGGCAACCAGTCGATGGTGGCGACCTTTTTTGCGGTGAGCTTCACGCAATCCGGCACGAAAGCCTTGCGGTTCGCGTAGTTCGAGCAGCGGCAGGATTGCGTGTCGAGCAGCCGGCAGGCGACTTCGGTCCAGGCAAGTTCGTCGGTCTCGGCGTCGCGCAGCTTGTGCAGGCAGCACCGCCCGCAGCCATCGCACAGGCTTTCCCATTCCGCGCGTGTCATGGCGGCGAGGGATTTTGTTTTCCAGAAGGGCGGGGCGTCGTTCATCGCTCGCAGACATAGGCGATTTGCCGGCGGATTTCCTGGTGCGGATCATCCCCCCGCACCAAGAAATCAAAAATAAAAGAAAGGGGGTCGGGGGAAATTCCTTTCCCCCGCCTTTTTTCCTCGCCTCAGTTCACCGCCCGCTCGGCAAGCCGGCGGGCATTCTCGGCCGCCGTCACCATGCCATCCACCCCCGCCTGCGACAGCCGCCGGGTGCCCGAGATCAGCCGCGCGATCGCGCTTTGCTGCGGCAGCAGCTGGGCCGAGGGCACTTCGCGCAGGCGCTGGATCAGGTCGCGCTGGTCGTCGCGCGCTGCCCCGGCCGGCAGCACATCCGGCGTGGCGGTGAAGACCGCGACCGGCGTGCAGGCTGTGGTCGCGTTGCGCGACCGGCCGCCGATCCCGAAGACGCCACCTTCGCTGAGGGCGAATTCCTGCACCTGGTACACCGCCTCGTTATCGACGCGGGCGCGCAGCAATTCGCGGCTGACCACGGGCACCACGTGCAGGTTGCGCTCGACCAGCAGCTTG
>JBKJNV010000154.1:0-2575 GCA_046593435.1 Roseomonas sp. | reverse complement strand
ACGCGGGGCCATGCCCGCGGTGGGCTCATCCATCAGCAGCAGGCGCGGCGCGTTGGCGAGTGCCACGGCGAGCTCCACGCGCTTGAGGTCGCCATAGGCCAGCACGCCGCAGGCGCGGTCCGCCTGCTCGGCCATGCCGACACGGGCGAGCAGCGCATCGGCCTCTGCGGCGAAATGCGCGGGCGCGGGGCGCCAGAACCGCAGCAGGCGGCGCGCATGCGACAGCAGCGCCATCTGTACATTCTCGCGCACGGTCATCGATCCGAACGTCGCGGTGATCTGGAAGGTGCGGCCCACGCCCATGCGCCACACGCGGCGCGGCGGCAGGCCCGTGATGTCCTGGCCAAGCAGGCGCACGCGCCCGCCATCGGGACGCAGCTGGCCATTGAGCATGTTGAAGCAGGTGGATTTGCCGGCGCCGTTCGGGCCGATGAGCGCAAGCATTTCGCCGGCTGATACGGCGAAGGACACGCCCTGGACCGCGTGTACGCCGCCGAAGGATTTGGCGAGGGTGGAGACTTCGAGGATGGGGGTCACGACGACAGCATGGGGGGAATGAATTCCCCCCAAACCCCCTTTCTTTTGTTTTTATCCATGGGTGCTGGCTGAGGGGTCAGCGCCGACCAGCGAAGGCGAGTGCCACCTGCCAGCAAGCACCATGAAATCAAAAAAGAAAGAATGGGGGTCTGGGGGAAATTCATTTCCCCCATGCTTTCTGCACCGCGCCCGCAAGCCCCTGCGGAAAGAACAGCACCAGTGCGATAATCACGCTGCCCATGATCAGCCGCCACAGCTCCGTCGCGCGCATCAACTGCTCCTGCAGGCCGGAGAAAGCCACCGCCCCGATGATCGGCCCGCTCAACGTCTGGACGCCGCCCAGCAGCACCATCAGCAGCGCATCGACGCTGCGCGGAATGCCCAGCGTGGAGGGGAAGACGCTGCCCTTGGAATAGGCGAACAACCCGCCCGCAATGCCCGCCGCGACGGCCGCGATCGTGAAGGCCAGCCAGCGCGTGCGAAAGCCGTCGATGCCGATAGCCTCGGCGCGCAGGGGGTTGTCGCGCCCGGCGCGCAGCGCGTAGCCGAAGGGTGCGCGGATCGCTCGGCGGAGCATCAATGTCGTCCCGATGCAGAGCAGCAGCGTCAGCCCGTAGAACACCGCCTTGTCGCGCGCCCACCCATCGGGCCAAACGCCGAGGATGCCATTGTCGCCCCCCGTCACCTCCACCCATTGGAAGGCGACGGACCAGGCGATCTGCGCGAAAGCCAGCGTGAGCATGGCGGCATAGACGCCGGACAGCCGCACGCAGAACCAGCCGAAAGCAATGCCCAGAAGCCCCGCCAGCACCGGCGCCGCAGCGAGCCCCAGCAGCATCGGCGCGCCTGTGTGCTTGGCGAGCAAGGCCGCACCATAGGCACCCGCTCCGAAATAGGCGGCGTGGCCGAAGCTCGCCATCCCACCTGGCCCCATGATGAAGTGCAGGCTGGCCGCGAACAGCACGAAAATGAGCAGCTCGGTGATGACAGACAGCGTGTAGTCGCTGAGCGCGAGTGGTGCGGCGGCCAGCAGCGCCAGCGCGACCAGCCCCGCAATCGCGAGCGGGCGCGGCGTCGGCCCTATCGGCGGGTCGGGTGCTGCCGCCGCCCCGCGCGGTGCCGCGATGGGCCGCCCGAGCAGCCCGTGCGGCCGCACCACCAGCACCACGGCCATCACCAGGAAGACCAGCACCAGCGTGATGCGCGGCAGGATCAGGATGCCGAAGGCGTGCAGCTCCGCGATCAGCAGCGCGGCCAGAAAGGCGCCCGGCAGCGACCCAAGCCCACCCACCACCACCACCACGAAGGCCTCGGTGATGATGGCCAGATCCATCTGCAAATTGACGCTCTCGCGCGGCAATTGCAGCGACCCGCCCAACCCCGCGAGCGTCGCGCCCAGGAAGAACACCGAGGTGAACAGCCGCCGCTGATCCACACCGAGTGCGGAGACCATCTCACGGTCCTGCGTCGCCGCGCGCACCAGCGTGCCCCAGCGCGTGCGGTGGAACAGCAGCCACAACAGGCCCAGCACGACAGGCCCCACGATGATGAGGAACAGCTCGTAACGCGGAAACCGCACGCCCAGCACCTCGGTACTGCCGCGCAGCAAGGGCGCGCGCGGCCCGAGCAGGTCCTGCGGGCCCCAGATCATCTGCGCGACATCCTGCACCACCAGCACCACGCCGAAGGTCGCGAGCAACTGGAACAACTCGGGTGCGGCATAGATGCGCCGCAGCAGCAGCACCTCGATCACCACGCCGATCACACCGACCGCGAGCGCGGCAAGCACGATGCCCCCCCAGAAACCAACCGGCGTCCCCGCCAGCCCCTCGGGCAGCTTCGTCACCAGCGTCCAGCCGATATAGGCGCCCAGCATGTACAGGCTGCCATGGGCGAAGTTGACGATGCGGGAGACGCCGAAGATCACCGTCAGGCCGGAGGCGACGAGGAACAGGGAGGACGCGCTCGCCAGGCCGTTGAGGGCCTGGATCAGCAGCCCCTCCATTCAGGTCTGGGGACGCAGCGTGCGCACCACCTC
>JBKJNV010000136.1:0-3777 GCA_046593435.1 Roseomonas sp. | reverse complement strand
GGCGGTGCGGGGGCGGTACTGTTCCGCAGCCATGAATGGGCCAATCGCGAGCAGACGCTGCGCAGCTATGAGCTGTTCGCGCGGTGGGTGATGCCGCGCTTCCAGGGCTCGGTGGCGCCCACGCACGCCTCTCGCGAATGGGTGAGCGATAATCGCTCCACGATCTTCGCGCCCAGCATCGATGCGCTGAAGAAGGCCTTCGTGGATGCCGGGCAGGATGTGCCGGAAAGCATGCGGCTGAAGCTGTACGCGGAGAAGAAGTAGAGACGTCTGAGGAGGCGGTTCTTCCCCGCAATCCAGACGTTTCGCGCTTTCATCCGGTCTGGATTTTTGCAATCCGATGACAAGACAACCCGAGGCCGGAATGATCGGGCCGTTGTCATGGACAAGCAACACGACAGTCACGCAAGCGCAGTGCAGCGCGCGTAATCCGCCCCTCACCAAGGAGGGGCCGGATGAGCGAACGCCGCAACGTGCTGCTGATTGTCGTCGATCAATGGCGAGCCGATTTCGTCCCCGCCCTCGGCGCCGATTTCCTGCGCACGCCGAACCTCGACCGGTTGTGCCGCGAGGGCGTGACCTTCCGCAACCACGTCACCACCGCCGTGCCCTGCGGCCCGGCGCGCGCGAGCCTGCTGACGGGCCTGTACCTGATGAATCATCGCGCGATGCAGAACACCGTGCCCCTCGATGCGCGGCACTTCAACCTGGCCAAGGCGCTGCGGCTGATCGGGTATGACCCCGCACTCATCGGCTACACGACCACCACGCCCGATCCGCGCACGACCGGCCCGCGCGACCCGCGCTTTCTGGTGCTGGGCGACATGATGGACGGCTTCCGCTCGGTCGGTGCCTTCGAGCCGAACATGGATGGGTATTTCGGCTGGATCGCGCAGAACGGTTTTGCACTGCCGCCCAAGCGCGAAGACATTTGGTTGCCGGAAGGCGTGGACAGCATTCCCGGCGCGACCGACAAGCCTTCGCGCATTCCGGCCGAATTCTCCGACAGCAGCTTCTTCACCGAACGCGCGCTGACCTTCCTCAAGGGCAAGCAGGACAAGCCCTGGTTCCTGCACCTGGGCTATTACCGCCCGCACCCGCCCTTCGTGGCACCCGCGCCCTATCACGCGATGTACCGGCCCGAGGACATGCCGCGCCCGGTGCGCGCCGCCTCGCCCCAGGCCGAGGCCAAGCAGCACCCGCTGCTGGATTTTTATCTGCGCAACCAGCGCCAGGGCAGCTTTTTCCACGGCGCCGAAGGTTCCGTCGCCGGCATGGACGAGGCCGAGATCGCGCAGATGCGCGCCACCTATGCCGGGCTGATCTCGGAGATCGATGACGGGCTGGGGCGCGTCTTCGACTACCTCGAGGAGACCGGCCAGTGGGAGAACACGCTGATCATCTTCACCTCCGATCACGGGGAACAACTCGGTGACCATCACCTGCTCGGCAAGATCGGCTACCACGACCAAAGCTTCCGCATTCCACTGGTGATCCGCGACCCCGATGCGCCGGAACGCGCGGGCCTGATCGAGGCCGCCTTCACCGAGAGCGTGGACGTGATGCCGACCATTCTCGACTGGCTGGGCGGGGAGATCCCGCGCGCAGCCGATGGTGCCTCGCTGATCCCGCTAGTGCGCGGCGTGACACCGCCGGGTTGGCGCGATGCGCTGCACTACGAATATGATTTCCGCGACGTGCATTACAGCCGGCCGGAGACAGCACTCGGTCTCGGGCTCGATGAGAGCAGCCTCTGCGTCATCCAGGATGACGACTACAAATACGTGCATTTCGCGGCCCTGCCGCCGCTGTTCTTCGACCTGCGCGATGACCCGCAGCAATTCCGCAACCTCGCCGATGAGCGCGCCTATGCGGGGCTGGTGAAGGACTACGCGCAGAAGGCGTTGTCATGGCGCCTGCGGCATGCCGAACGCACGCTCACCCACCACCGCGCCTCGCCACGAGGCTTGGAAACCCGTACCCCCCAGACGGAGCATGACCGATGACCGAGATCTCTCGCCGCGCCGCACTCGGCGCGGGTCTTGCCGCGACCGGCCTGCCCCGCTTCGCCATCGCCCAGGCCGATCAGCGGCCGACCATCACGGTCGCGGTGCAGAAGATTTCCAATTCCAACACGCTCGAGACGCTGCGCGAGCAGTCCAATGTGGGCGAGCGCGTTCTGGTGACATCGGTGTGGGAAGGCCTGCTCGGGCGCAACTACCAGGCGCAGCTGCAACAGGTGCCGGTGCTCGCGACCGAGACGCGGCGCATCAGCGACAGCGTGATCGAGATCAAGCTGCGGCAGGGCGTGAAGTTCCACAATGGCGATGAGATGACGGCGGAGGATGTGGCCTTCTCCTTCGGCAATGAGCGGATGTTCGGACCGAATGGGCCGAGCAGCGCGCGCACGATCCGCGTGGGTGAGACCGTGCCTGGTACGCGTGGTGGCAAGGAGCTGCCCATCGAGGTGACAGCGGTTGCCAACCGGTCCTTCCCCGGCTTTGAGCGCTTCGAGATCGTCGACCGCCACACGCTGCGCTGGATCAACCGCACGCCGGATGTGACGCTGGAGGGCCGCATCGGCCGCTATGGCAGCGAGATCGGCAGCCGCCGGGGTTTTGCTGAAGCACCGACCTGGCTGGAATGGGCGCGCAGGCCCGTGACCACCGGCCCCTATAAGGTGGCCGAGTTTCGCGCCGACAATTCGCTGACGCTGGTCTCCCATGATGAGTATTGGGGCGGCCGGCCGCCGATCCGCCAGCTGCGCTTCGTCGAGGTGCCGGAAGTGTCCTCGCGCGTGAACGGGCTGCTCTCGGGCGAGTATCAGTTCGCCTGCGACATTCCGCCCGACCAGATCGTCAGCATCGAGCGCAATCGCGCCTTCGAAGTGGTGGGTGGGACCATCCCGAACCATCGCCTGACGGTGTTCGACAAGACCCACGCCATCCTGCGCAACCCGCTGGTGCGCCGCGCATTGACACATGCGATCGACCGCCAAGCGATCGTCGCGAGCCTCTGGGCCGGGCGGACAGAAATCCCGGCCGGGCTGCAATGGCCCTTCTATGGAAACATGTTCGTCGCCGATTGGCGCGTGCCAGCGTTTGATGTGGCCGAGGCGCGGCGGCTGCTGCGCGAAGCGAATTACCGCGGTGAGCCGATCCCGTATCGCCTGCTCAACAACTACTACACAAACCAGACGCCGACCGCGCAGATCCTTGTCGAGATGTGGCGTGCGGCGGGGCTGAACGTGCAGATCGAGATGAAGGAGAACTGGGCGCAAATCCTGGAGCGGAACAACACGCGCGCGGTGCGTGACTGGTCCAATTCGGGGCTGTTCAGCGACCCTGTGTCCAGCCTTGTGAACCAGCACGGGCCGAATGGTCAGCAGCAGCAGGTGGGCGAGTACGAGAACGCCGAGTTCAACACGCTGTGCCGCGAGCTTGAGACCAGTACCGATCGTGCACGCCGCCGCGTGGCCTTCCAGCGCATGCTGGTGATCGCCGAGCGCGAGGACCCCGCCTATACCGTGCTGCATCAGAACGCGACCTTCACGGCCAAGCGCCGTGACATCCGCTGGCAGACCGCACCTGCGTTCGCCATGGATTTCCGCGCCCATAACTTCGGGTCGTGACGCCATGACCACACGCCGGATGATATTCGTCGCGGGTGCGGCGAGCCTGCTGCCCCGCTTCGCCATCGCCCAGGCCGATCAGCGGCCGACCATCACGGTCGCGGTGCAGAAGATTTCCAATTCCAACACGCTCGAGACGCTGCGCG
>JBKJNV010000008.1:0-3927 GCA_046593435.1 Roseomonas sp. | reverse complement strand
TCATGGCAATGCCCACCAACGTGTATTCGGGTATCGCGAAGTATCCGCTGATCGCGATCCCGATGTTCGTCCTCGTCGGCTCGGTGTTTGACCGCACCGGCGTCGCGTTGCGGCTGGTGCAATTCGCGACCGCCATCGTCGGCGCCGGGCGCGGCGCGCTTGCCTCGGTCGCGGTGCTGGTGGCCATGGTGATCGGCGGCATCTCGGGTTCGGGGCCCGCCACCTCCGCCGCGGTGGGGCATGTGGTGACGAAGTCCATGGTGGCCGATGGCTACCCGCGTTCGTTCATCGCCGCCACGGTCGCGGCGGCGGCGGCGACCGACATCCTGATCCCGCCCTCGATCGCCTTCATCATCTATGCGGTGATGGTCCCGGGCGTCTCGGTGCCCGCGATCTTCATGGCGGGGATGTTCCCGGGCATCCTGGCGGGCTTTGCCATCATCATCCCCATCGTCATCATCTCGCTGGTGATGAATTTCGGCGGCCAGAACCCCGCGCGCCATGCGCTGTCGATCTGGACCACCTTCAAGGCGGCGTTCTGGGGCCTGATGGCGCCTGTCGTCATTCTCGGCGGCATGCGCACCGGCGCCTTCACACCGACCGAAGCCGCGGTGATGGCCGTCGCCTATGGCCTCATCATCGGCTTCTTCGTCTATCGCACGCTGACCCTGCGCGACCTGTACGAGATGCTGGTCGAAGCCGGCGAACTCTCGGCCGTCATCATGATCGTGGTGGCACTCGCTTCGGTCTTCGCCTGGTCGCTCAGCACGCTTGGCATTGTCCAGCCGGTGGCGGATTGGGTGGTGGGCCTGGGCTTGGGCGAATACGGCACCATCGCGCTGCTGATGATCGTGCTGATCATCATCGGCATGTTCCTCGATGGCGTGTCCACCTTCCTCATCCTGCTGCCGGTGCTGATCCCCATCGCCAATGCCTTCCAGTGGGACCTCACCTGGTTCGGCGTGATCCTGACGATGAAGATCGCGATCGGTCAGTTCACCCCGCCGATGGCCGTCAACCTGATGGTGAGTTGCCGGATCGCGGGCGTCAGCATGGAGAGCACCATCCCCTGGGTGGTGTGGATGATCCTGGCGATGTTCGTGGCCCTGTCGATGGTTGTGGCCATGCCCGGGATTGCGCTGTGGTTGCCGCGTGTGATGGGGCTTTGATCGACGCGCCAGGTATCCCCGGGCACCGGCAGGGCGACCCGCACCCGCACGCTGCGCGGGATAGCCGCGGTACGTGCCGTGTGCGTTGGCTGGCGTCGCAACCGGTACACCCAGAAGGATGCCGCACCGTCGCATGGCTGAACCGCCGCACCGCGTGGATGCCCATCGCCACGCGGCTGGCGGCCAGCCGTCGTATCATCGTAACGCCCGCAAGGATGCCTCAGCCGTCAAGGCGCACATTGGCGATGCGCGCAACCTCACGCCATTTCGCGATCTCCGCAGCCACAAACGCCGCATACGCCGCCGGCGTGCCGGGGTCGGCGATCATTCCCAGGCCGGCGATGCGCTCGATCACGGCAGGCTCGCCCAAAATCGCCACCACGTCGGCGTTGATTTTGCGCACGATGTCGGGCGGCGTGCCCGCCGGGGCCACCAGCCCGCTCCAGCCCGCGGCCTCATAGCCCGGCAGCCGCTCGGCGATGGCCGGCGTCTCGGGCAGCTGGGCGACGCGCACGCGCATCGTCACCGCGATGGCCCGGGCGCGGCCGCTGCGGATGTGCGGCAGCGCGCTTGCCACAGAGTCGAACATCACCGGGATATTGCCCGCGATCAGGTCCGTCACCGCCGGCCCGCTGCCGCGATAATGCACGATGTTCAACTGAATGCCCGCCTGGTGCGCGAACATCTCGCACGCCATGTGCTGCGAGGTTGCCGGCCCCGCCGAGGCCACGTCGATCCTGCCCGGCTCCGCCCGCGCCTTGTCCAGCAGGGCATCCAGGGTCTGCGCCGGGAATGACGGGTGCGCGATGATCATCAGCGGCACCATCGCCACATTGGTGATCGGGGCGAAATCCCGCAAGGGATCATAGGGCAGCCGCTGGATGACGGCAGGATTAATCCCGAGCGTGCCGGAGGTGCCGTTGGTGAGCGTATAGCCATCCGCCGGCGCGCGCGCGCCGGCCTCGAGGCCCGGAACCCCCGCGCCGCCGGCACGGTTCTCCACCACCACGCGGTGCGGCCAGCGACGGGACAGCTCATCGGCGATCAGGCGCGTGACGATGTCCGCCGCCTGGCCAGGCGGGAACGGGACGATGATGCGCACCGGCCGGTTCGGGTAGTCGGCCTGGGCGTAGGCCGCGCCCGGCAGCAGGGCACCGGCGGCAAGCAGCGTACGGCGAGCGATCATCGGAACACCTCTCTGGCGAAGGGCGCGCGCGGAAAACCTTCCCCGGCGCCCCTGAGTCTTTTTCTCATCTGGCGGGATGACGATAATGCGCCAGCCTCCCCGCGGCCAGAGCCCGTGTGCGGGCGGTCTGGCATCATGTGCGGACCCGCACGCACGGACGAGCTGCGAGCGCCGCGATCGCCCCATGCCCATGCAGCGATGGCACTGCGCCGTCGCGTGTGCAGGCCAGCGCGCCCGCCGCCAGCGCGAGGGGCATCGCTGCCTCAATCCCCAGCCCGGCTGCGAGTGAAGCGGCGAGGCACCCCGTGAAGGCATCGCCCGCACCCACCGTGTCCCGCACTGTGACCGCGAAGGTCGGCCAACGGCGCACCCCCCCATCGCGGGCGACATGCGTCGCACCCGCCGCCCCGAGTGTGACGATGACGCCCAGCGCATGGCGCCACGCCAGCATCGACGCACCACCCAGCACCGCCGCCTCCCCCTCATTGACCACCAGCAGGTCGGTCAGTTCCAGAAGCGCCGGCGCCACGATTCCGGCCGGCGCCGCGTTCAGCACCGTGGTCGCCCCCGTTGCGCGGGCAGCGCGAAACCCCGCGAGGATCGCATCCTCCGGCACCTCCCGCTGCGCCAGCACCAGGCGCGGCGCACAGGCACGCACCGCCGCTTCGGCATGGGCCGGCGACAGCCCAGCGTTCGCGCCCGGCACCACGGCAATGCAGTTCTCGCCCGCGGTATCGACGAAGATCACCGCCGTGCCGGTGGGCTCGGCGCATTCCTGGATGATGGCGTCGATCCCCTCCGCCGCCCAAAGCGCCCGAGCCGCCTGACCCGCCGCATCGGGGCCCAGCGCCGCCACCATCACCACCGGCACCCCGCAGCGCGCCGCCTGCACCGCCTGGTTGCTGCCCTTGCCGCCGTCGAACTGCGCCATCCCCTGCGCGGCGATGGTCTCCCCGGCTGCCGGGAGGTGCGGCACGCGCAGCACAAGGTCGCGGTTGTAGGACCCGATCACCATCAGCGTCATCGCCGGCCCCCTGGGTTGCGCCATTCGCGCAACACCCTAACCTCTATCGCAACGCAGCGAACAACCGAGAGCTCCCCCATGCCCGACACCAACCTGGCCGACCCCACGTGGATGAAGTTCGGCATCGGCCAGCCAGTCAAACGTCAGGAAGACCCGCATCTGCTCCGCGGCGAGGGTCGCTACACCGATGATATGGCCGTCTCGGGCCAGGCCTGGTGTGTCATTGTGCGCAGCCCCTACGCGCACGGCGTCATCAAGGGCATCAACACCGAGGCCGCCCGCGCCATGCCGGGCGTGCTGCTGGTGCTTACGGGGCAGGATCTGGTGGAGGCCGGCTACGGCGCGATGCGCTGCGCCCTGCCGCTGAAGAACCGCGACGGGTCGCCGCTGCTCAACATCGAGCGCCCCTCGCTCGCCACCGACAAGGTGCGCTTCGTGGGCGACCCGGTGGCCTTCGTCGTCGCCGAGACCAAGCTCGCCGCCCGCGACGCCGCCGAGGCTGTGGAACTCGACATCGAGAGCCTTGCTGCGGTCACGCTCGCTTCCGC
>JBKJNV010000605.1:0-4669 GCA_046593435.1 Roseomonas sp. | reverse complement strand
TCGGCGTCTACGGCGAAGGCTTCACACCGCAGGGCTTCCCCGCCTCGCTGGTTCTGCAGCATGTGCCCGAGATGCGCTTCAAGCCGATCACGCGTTTCGAGAATGCCTGCGCGACCGGAACTGCTGCCATTCACGGCGCGCGGGACTTCATCCGCGCCGGGCGCGGGCGCATCGCGCTGGTCGTGGGTGCGGAGAAGATGACGGCGGTGAATGGGCAGCGGGTGGGCGAGATCCTACTCACCGCCAGCCACCAGGCCACCGAGGGCGGCATCACGGGTGGTTTCGCCGGCGTGTTTGGCCGCATCGCGGAGTCCTATTTCCAGCGCCACGGCGACCAGTCGGACGCTCTGGCCGCCATTGCCGCCAAGAACCACCGCAATGGGGTGGACAATCCCTACGCGCAGATGCGCAAGGACCTCGGCTACGCCTTCTGCCGCGAGGAGAGTGCGAAGAACCCCTATGTCGCGGGCCCGCTGAAGCGCACCGACTGCTCGCTCGTCTCCGACGGCGCCGCGGCCCTGGTGCTCGCCGATGAGGAGACGGCGCGCGCCATGGCAAAAAGCGTGAAGTTCCGCGCGGCCGTCCAGGTGAACGACCTGCTGCCGATCGCGGCGCGCGACATCATCCGCTTCGAAGGCGCTGCCGAGGCCTGGCGCCGCGCCCATGCCGAGGCGGGGACCAGCCTTGCGGACCTGTCCTTCGTCGAGACACATGACTGCTTCACCATCGCTGAGCTCATCGAATACGAGGCGATGGGGCTGACGGCGCAGGGGCAGGGCGCGCGCGCCGCATTGGAAGGATGGACCGCCGCTGATGGCCGCCTGCCGGTGAACCGTTCGGGGGGGCTGAAATCGAAGGGCCACCCGATCGGGGCGACCGGCGTCTCGATGCATGTGCTGGCCGCCATGCAGCTCACCGGAAGTGCGGGGGCGATGCAGTTGCCCCGCGCCGACCTCGCCGGCGTCTTCAACATGGGCGGGGCGGCGGTGGCCAACTATGTCTCGATCCTGGAGCGGGGCTGAACACCGGTCTCCATCCTTTGTTCAGCTTTGCCGCCTAGGTTTGCCTGACGCGGTTGATCCCAGCCGCGTCACGCAAGGCGGAATTGGCGAGCATGACGCTACGGCACGCCGACCCGGTGCCCTCCGACCCGGAGGTGCCGGAGATGAGGAAAATCCTCACCATTGTGGAAACCGCCATGCCTTGGTGTGGCACCGCAGCGAGCAAGCTCGACACTTCCACGCGGCCACCAAAGACGTTCCCGGCACCGGATGCGGCGCTGGAGACGGTGCGCGCCCTACCGGAGCCGGTGATCCTGTGTGACCGCTCGTTGCGGGTGCTGATGGCCAATGCCGGCGCTGCGGGCACCTTGTCGCTGGGAGCGGTGCCCCTGAGCGGTGCGGATATGCGGGAGGTGCTCACGACCAGCCCGCACTTCACGGCGACCGCGGCAAAGCTGCTGCTGCGCGCCATGACTGCGGTGCTGGATGGCGGTGAAGGCGGGGAATGGACATCACGTGGCGCCCCTTCGCTTGCCTGTCATCTCGCCCTGCTGCCGGGTGATGTGCTGTTGCTCCGCCCGCGCCTTTTTCAAATGCCCATGGCGCCGCCTTCCGGCTGCGATCCGTTGACCGGCCTTGATGATCGCCAGTCGTTCCTCGCCAAGGTAGACACGGTGCTGCGCGACCGGCGACGACGCATCTGCGCGGTCGTCATCTTTGATCTCCGCCGCTTTCGTTTGCTCAATGACGGCCTCGGCCATGCGGTTGGCGATGCGGTGCTGCGCGAGGCCGCGTGCCGGTTGAAGGATGGGCTGCGCGCCCACGACCTGGTGGCCCGAATCGGCGCCGACGAATTCGCCGTCATGCAGGTGGGTGTGGAAAGTTCCGCAATCGCGGAACGCGTCGCCGAGCGGCTGGCCGCAGGCTTGTCCGAACCCATGCAGGTGATCGGCCAGTCTGTCGTGGTGACTGCGCATGCCGGGCTGGCCCTGGCACCTGAGGATGGAACGGAAGCGGTACCGCTGCTGCGCCGCGCGGGACTTGCGCTCGCCGAGGTCAAGATGGAGGAAACGGTTTCCCTCCGCCGCTTCGATCCAGGCATGGAGCAGCGCGCCCGTGACCGGCACGACATCGCCGCGGGTTTGCTCGATGCCATGGAGGGAGGCCAGTTCGTCCTTCACTACCAGCCCCTGATGGACCTCGCGACCGAGCGCGTGACCGGCTTCGAGGCGCTCATCCGCTGGATGCACCCCGATCGGGGCATGATCCCGCCAATGGCCTTCATCCCCGTCGCCGAGGAGCGCGGGCTGATCGGCGCGATCGGAGGATGGGTGCTGCGCACGGCGTGCATGGAAGCTGCGGGCTGGCCCGCGCCGATGACCGTCTCGGTCAATGTCGCCGTCGCCCAGTTCGCCAATGGCCGCCTCGCTGCCGAGGTGCAAAAGGCGCTTGAGGCTGCGGGGCTGCCGGGGTGGCGGCTGGAGATCGAGATCACGGAGTCGGTCGCACTCGCCCAGACCGCGGCCGTGCGCACTCAGATCGATGCGATCCGTGCCCTTGGCGTGCGGATCGCGGTCGATGATTTCGGTACTGGCTATTCCTCGCTGGCGCAGCTTCGAAACCTGCCCTTTGACCGCCTCAAGATCGACCGCAGCTTCGTGGGCGAGTTGCCCGACGGGGTGGAATCGCTCGCGATCATCCGTGCCGTGGCGGTACTCGGCAGCGCGCTCGGCCTGCAGATCACCGCCGAAGGGGTGGAGACGGTGGAGCAGCGCGATGGGTTGAGGGCGATGGGCTGCACAGCGGCGCAGGGCTACTACTACGGTCGGCCGGAACCGGCTTCCTCCGTGCCGGAGATGCTGGCACGGCTCGGCGCGGCGGCCGGGCCCGGGCCGACAGGCGGCTAATCGGGCAGCAGGATCACGGCCGCGGCCTGGGCTGCGATGCCTTCGCCGCGACCCGTAAAGCCCAACCGCTCTGTAGTGGTGGCCTTTACCGAAATGCGCGACACCGCGACGCCCAGCAATTCCGCGAGGCGCGCACGCATCGCTTCGGCGTGCGGGGCGATTTTCGGGCGCTCGCAGATCAGCGTGACGTCGGCGTTCGCAAGCACGCCGCCGCGGGCAGCAATGCGGGCGGCCGCGTGGCGAAGGAAGCGGGCGCTGTCGGCATCCTTCCACGCCGCCTCGGAGGGGGGGAAGTGCCGCCCGATATCGCCCTCCGCCAGGGCGCCGTAGATCGCGTCGCACAGGGCATGCAGCCCGACATCGGCATCCGAATGCCCATCGAGGCCAAGCGGGTGCGCGATCTCGACGCCGCAGAGCACCAGCGGCCGGCCGGGAACCAGGCGGTGGACATCAAAGCCGGTGCCCATGCGCGGCATCAGGGCGGGGGTCATCAGGGCGGTCACGCGGGCAAGGTCCTCGGGGTGGGTGATCTTGATATTGCGCTCGGACCCGGCGACGAGAGCGACCGGCAGGCCGGCCGCCTCAAGCAGGGCCGCATCGTCGGTGACCTCGGCCGTGGCGGCGCGATGCGCGGCGAGCAGCGGAGCGAAGCGGAACGCCTGCGGCGTCTGTGCCCGGAACAGCCCCTGGCGCGGCACGGTGGCGGCAATGATGCCGGCCTGGGCGCGCTTGAGGGTATCGGTCACCGGCTGTGCCGGGATTGCGCCCGGGGCATCGTCAAGCGCGGCGAGCAGGGCAGGGATGGTGCCCTCAGGGATGATTGGGCGGGCCGCATCATGCACCAGCACCTGCTCTGGCGGATCGGCGGACAGCGCTTCGAGCCCGGCGCGCACGCTCGCCTGGCGCGTTGCCCCGCCCGCGACGGGCGGCAGCGTTGGAAGGCCGGCAAGAAGTGCGGAGACCCGGGCAATCTCGCTGGGGTGGCAGACGGGCAGCAGGGCCGTGACGCAGCCTTGCGCAAGCAAGGCCTCCGCGGCGTGGCGCAGCACCGAGCGATCGCCGATCGTGGCGAACTGCTTGGCAGTCTCGCCGCCGAAGCGGGCGCCGCGGCCGGCAGCCATGAGAAGGGCGATGACGCGCATGGCTTGCCTCTTAGACGAGGCCAGTGCGCGAGGCGAGAGGCCGGTGCGGCAGGGAAGGCGTGCATGTTTTTGTCGCATTCGCTGTGTGAGGCCTAGCTCTCGCGCCCTGCTGGGCCTAGGTTGATTAAATCATGAGCAAAACCCGAGAAGATCCCCGGCACCAGGCCGCGGCATCGCTGTTGCGCCCGATCAGCCTCGGAGCAGTGACGATCGAGCATCCGGTGATTCTGGCGCCGATGTCGGGTGTTACAGACCTGCCTTTCCGGCAGTTGGCCCGCTCGCTTGGGGCACCTATGGTGGTCAGCGAGATGATCGCTTCTCAGGCCATGGTGCGGGAGAATCGCCAGACGCTGAAGATGGCCGAGGTGGATGGTTTTGGCGGTCCTGCCTCGGTCCAGCTCGCGGGCTGCGATCCGGTGGTGATGGGCGAGGCAGCGCGGCTTGCGGCGGACCGGGGTGCTGCGGTGATCGACATCAATTTCGGCTGCCCGGTCAAGAAGGTGGCGGTCGGTCAAAGCGCGGGGTCCGCGCTGATGCGCGACGAGGTGGCCGCTGCCCGTATCCTTGAGGCGACGGTCCGGGCGGTCGATGTGCCGGTGACGCTGAAAATGCGCATGGG
>JBKJNV010000201.1:0-6300 GCA_046593435.1 Roseomonas sp. | reverse complement strand
GCCCAGGCCCGCGAAGCCCTGCTGCGCGGCAATGCGGCACAGGAAACCGCCGACTCGGCCGCAATCGCCGTCGCCGTCCGAATCGCCGAGCGCCTGGGGGAAGGCGCTGCCCTGCCGCCTGCCCCAGAGGAGCTTTCCGACGCCGCCGAGGAGCGCGCGCGGCGCAAGGTGGAGCGCCTGGCCCGGGAACGCGAGGAGATGGGGCCGGTCAACCTGCTGGCAGAGACCGAGATGTCCGAGGCCGAGGCCCGCATGGCCGCCATCACCGCGGAGCGGGAGGAGATCGGCACCGCCGTCGCCAAGCTGCGCGGCTCGATCGGCCACCTCAACCGAGAGGGGCGCGAACGGCTGCGCCTGATCTTCGACCGCGTGGATGCGGAGTTCCGGGGCTTGTTCGCGCGCCTGTTCGGCGGTGGACGCGCCCATCTGGCGCTTGTCGGCAGTGATGACCCCCTCGAAGCCGGGCTTGAGATCTTCGCCGAACCGCCGGGCAAAAAGCTCTCAGCACTCAGCCTGCTTTCGGGCGGGGAGCAGGCGCTGACCGCGCTGTCGCTGATCTTCGCGGTGTTCCGCTGCAACCCAGCTCCCGTATGCGTGCTCGACGAAGTCGACGCCCCGCTCGATGACGCAAATGTCGAGCGGCTTTGCGACCTGCTCGACGCCATGGCGGCTGAGGCCGGCACGCGCTTCCTGATCGTGACCCACCACCCGCTCACCATGGCGCGGATGCATCGCCTTTACGGGGTAACGATGCAGGAGCGCGGGGTTTCGCGTCTGCTGAGCGTGGATCTCAGCGCGGCTGTCGCCATGGCGGAAGCCTGATCGCTGCGCTTCGTGGCGAACGCAAAGGTCACGAAAGTCACGCACGCTTGCTTGACACACTGGCGGCCTCCCCTTACCAGCCGGATGCCTTCCGGGGGATAACCGCTGGGGGGGGCAAAACGTGGCTGAACAAGACAACTTCGAGGATCGGCTTCGGCAAGCCAGGGCCCGTCAGGGCCTCGACATCGCGCCTGAAAAGCGCGGCGGCAAACCGGTAAGCGGTAACGGGGTGGGGTTCCGCGCGGGGGTCGAGGTGGTTTCGGCGCTCATCGTCGGGATCGGGCTGGGCACGATCCTGGATCGTTGGCTTGGCACTTGGCCCTGGCTCTTCCTGGTGTTCTTCGTGGTGGGCGGCGTCGCCGGAGTGATGAACATCTTTCGCCTGTTCAACCCGCGCAACGGCGCCAAATAGACGCGCGTTTGACAGCACGGGATTGGAGAGGCGCTGGTGGCGACCGAAGGCAAGACGATCGACGCCCTGAGCCAGTTCGAACTGACGCCCGTGCTTGGCATCATCGGACGCTCGGTTGGCTTCTCGCAGTCCAACCTGTTCATGGTCATTTCCAGCGGCTTGATCATCGCCTTGCTGGTGTATGGAATGCGCCCGCGGGCCGTCGTACCCGGGCGCCTGCAGGCCGCCGCGGAGACCATGTACGATTTCGTGCACGGCATCGTTGACGCGCAGATCGGCCATGGCGGCAAGCGCTTCTTCCCCTTCGTTTTCGCGCTGTTCATGTTCGTGCTGATGGGCAACATGCTGGGCCTGCTGCCCTATGCCTTCACCTATACCAGCCACATCGCGGTGACCTTCGGGCTCGCCTTCATGGTCTTCGTGCTGATCACGGTCGTGGCACTCGTGATCCACGGCAAGAAATTCTTCGGGTATTTCTTCCCCGAGGGTGCGCCGATCTGGCTGGCGCCCATCATCATTCCGGTCGAGGTCGTGTCCTACCTGTCTCGGCCGATCAGCCTCTCCATCCGTCTGTTCGCGAACATGGTCGCGGGACACGTGATGCTGAAGGTGTTCGCGACCTTCATCGTTCTGCTTGGTGGGCTTGGCACGGTGGGGCCCCTCGTGGCCACGCTGCCGCTCGCCATCAACGTCGCCCTGGTTGGGTTCGAAGTCCTCGTGGCCTTTTTGCAGGCCTATGTCTTCGCCGTCCTGACCAGCATCTACCTGCATGACGCGGTGCATCTGCACTGAGTCGCTGCGGTTCGAGTTCAACCGGAGAAAGAAGGATCGTCTCCACATGGAAGTTGCTGCCGCCAAGGCCCTCGGGGCCGGTATCGCCGTCATCGCGCTGTTCGGCGTGGGCCTCGGCATCGGGAACATCTTCTCCGCGCTGATCACCGCCGTTGCGCGCAATCCGGCGGCTGAGCCGGCGCTGCGCAGCATCGGCATCCTGGGCTTCGCGCTGACTGAGGCGGTGGCGCTGTTCGCCCTGCTGATCGCCTTCCTCATCCTGTTCTCCTGAACAGGGCGCGCGCCTGCCGCCGGTTGCGGCGGGCGCGATATTTTTGAGGTCGAGAGGGACACGCGATGCCGCAGCTGCAATTAAACGAGATGATGGTCGGCCAGGTCGTCTGGCTGTTCCTGATTTTCGGCGCGCTGTATTATATCCTCTCGACCTACGCGCTGCCGCGGGTTGCCGTGGTGCTTGAAGACCGCGCCGCCCGGATCTCGGGCGATCTGGAAGCTGCCTATGCGGCCAAGTCAGAAGCGGATGCCGCCTTGACCGCGCTGCGTGCCGCAACGGCCAAGGCACGTGCGGACGCCCAGGGCGCCATCGCGACGGCCGCCGCCGAGGCAACAGCCGCGGCGCAGGCGCGCGCGGAGGCGCTCAACGCCACATTGAACGCCCGCATCGCCGATAGCGAAGCGCAGATCGGGCGTGCTCGTGCCGCCGCCATGGGCGCGCTGCGCGAGGTGGCATCGGAGACGACGGCGGGCCTGCTGAACAAGCTGACGGGGCGCGCGGACAACGCGGCCATCGCGCGCGCCGTCGATGCGACGCTCGCAGCGCGCATGGGAGCCTGAGCCATGAACCAAGGCTACGCAAATTTCTGGCAGGACCCAAAATTCTGGGTTGCCGTCAGCTTCGTCCTTTTCGTGGCTCTGGTGGGCAAGCTCGCCTGGGCCAAGATCACCGAAGCGCTGGATGGCCGCGCCGCGCGCATCCGCGCAGAGCTTGAGGAAGCAGCGCGCCTGCGCGCCGAGGCCGAGACCATGCTGCGCCAGGCCGTCGCCAATCGTGAAGCTGCCCTTGTCGATGCCGAAGCGATGATCGCACGTGCCCGGCTTGAAGCGGAGCAGCTCGGCAAGACTATGGCGGCCGAGGCCGAGGCCGCGGCCCAGCGCCGCGAGCGGATGGCGATGGACCGCATCTCCGCCGCGGAAGCCGGCGCCGTCACCGCCGTCCGTCACGCAGCCGCTGAGGTGGCCATCGCGGCCGCGCGCGCCGTGCTCGGCGAACAGCTCGACGCCAAGGCCGATGGCGCGCTGATCGATGCCGCGACTGCGGACCTACCACGGGCATTGCGCGCCGCCTGAAGTTGGGCGCGCAAGCGCCCCTTTTCCTCGGCAGGGTTTCCTGGGTAGCTTCATGGACCCACCTCCTACGACAGGATCTTCCATGCGCCACCTGACGCTTGCCGCCGTGCTGCTCGCCGGCACCAGCCTTACTGCCCACGCAAATGTTTTCCGCTGGGCCAATGACGGCGACGTCAATTCCATGGACCCCTATGCGCGGCAGGAGACCTTCCTTCTCGCCTTCAATTCCCATTTCTACGAGCCGCTGGTGCGCCGGAACCGCGAGATGGCGGTGGAGGCTGCACTGGCCGAGCGGTGGGAGATGGTCTCGCCGACCGTCTGGCGTTTCCACCTGCGCCGGAACGTCCGCTTCTCCGATGGCAGCCCCTTCACCGCCGATGATGTGCTGTTCAGCGTGCAGCGAACCCGCGCACCAGGGTCCAACATGGCCTCCGTCCTCGCCTCGGTGAAGGAGGTCCGAAAGATCGACGACTTCACCGTCGAGTTCGAGACGACGAACCCGAACCCGATCCTGCTGCAGGAAATCACCAACTGGGGGATCATGTCGCGCGCCTGGGCGGAGCGGAACAACGCGACCCGGCCGGCCGACCTCACCACGCGCGAGGAAAATTTCGCCACGCGCAACGCGATGGGCACCGGCCCCTTCCTGCTGCAAAGCCGTGAGCCCGACCGCCGCACGGTCATGGTGCCGAACCCCGGCTGGTGGGACCGCCCCACGCACAACATCACCCGCGCCGAGCTGAACATCGTCTCGAACGACGCGACCCGTGTGGCGGCCCTGCTCTCGAACGAAGTCGACTTCGTCTACACCGTGCCGCCGCAGGATGTGGCGCGCATCGGCGCCACAAATGGCGTGCGCATCATCCAGGGAGCGGAGCTGCGCACCATCTACCTCGGCCTGGATCAGATGCGGCCGGTGCTGCTGAAGAGCGACGTCACCGGGCGCAACCCCTTCCAGGATGTGCGCGTGCGCCGCGCGATGCAGCTGGCCATCGACACAACCGCCATCCAACGCAGCGTCATGCGCGGCCAATCGCGGCCGACGAACCTGATGTATGGGCCAGGCGTGAACGGCTTCGTCGAGGCCGATGACCAGCGCACCGCCGTGGACCTGCCCCGGGCCCGCACCTTGCTGACCGAGGCGGGATTTCCCAACGGCTTCGGCGTGACGCTCGATTGCCCGAATGACCGCTATGTCAATGATGAAGGCATCTGCACCGCCGTCGTCGCCATGCTCGCGCGCATCAACATCCGCGTGACGCTGAACGCGCAGACCCGCGTACGCTTCTTCGCCGAGGTGAACGGGCCCCGCTATAACACCAGCTTCTACCTGCTGGGTTGGACGCCGGCGACGTCTGACGCACACAACGCGCTGTTCAGCCTGGCGGGCACCCGGGATGGCTCCCGCGGCGTGTTCAACAATGGCGGGTATTCCAATCCTCGCCTGGACACGCTGATCGACCGCATCGCGGTCGAGACCGATACGGCAGCCCGCCAGCGGCTGATCACCGAAGCCTCGGGCATCATCCGCGAGGATGTCGCCTACATCCCGCTGCACCAGCAGCAGGTTGTCTGGGCGGTGCGGCAGGGGTGGAATGTGGTGCAGACGGCGGATAACTACATTCAGCTGCGGCACGTGCGCTTCGGGAACTGAAGCAAGGCCGGGGGGAAGGAATTCCCCCCCCGCGACGTATACGTCGCGCCCTCTTCTTTTATTTTTGTGCCGTGGGCGTCACCACGATGCGGCCGGCAGCCAATAGCCCGAGGTAGAGGGTGCCGATGTGGCTGGCATGCGCGACCAGGCCACGCGGTAGGCCGGCGAGCAGGTCAGGCACTGACACCAACTCAACCGTGATGTCCTCCGCCGCGTCGAGCGATTGCTCGGCCACGCGGCGGGCATTCAGCGCGAAGAAGAAATGCACGCGGTTCGTCGCGTGCGCCGGGTCGTTGAACGGGGCCGCGTATTCGGAAAAAGCCTCGGCGGTGTAGCCGGTCTCCTCCAGCAACTCGCGCTCGGCGGCTTCGCACACGGCGCCCTCGCCATCCGCATCCACCACGCCGCCAGGCAGTTCCAGCAGCGCGGCCTCGGCGCCGGGGCGGAACTGCCGCACCATCACCACCTGGTCATCGGGGGTGATGGCCACGACATGCACCCACGGGCGCCAGTGCAGCATGTACCAGGGGTCGAGCGCCGTGCCCCGCCCGGTCACCCAGGATTCCGCCCGCAGGTCGATCCAGCGGTCCCTGACGAGCGAACGCGAGCCGAGCCGCCGCCAGGGACGCGTCACTCGGCGGCCTGCAACTGCTGCGCCTGAGCGTATTCCTCAAGCGGGGCGCAGGTGCAGACCAGGTTCCGGTCGCCATAGACATTGTCTACGCGCTTGACCGGCGGCCAGTATTTGTTCGCCCGGACATAGGGCAGCGGGAAGGCGGCCTGTTCGCGCGAATAGGGGTGCGTCCAGACCTCGGCCATCACCTCTACAGCGGTGTGCGGGGCGTTCTTCAGCGGGTTGTCCAGCCGGTCCGCCTCGCCGCGCTCCACCGCGCGGATTTCGGCGCGGATCGCGATCATCGCCTCGCAGAAGCGGTCGATCTCGGCCTTGGGCTCGCTCTCGGTGGGCTCCACCATCAGCGTGCCGGCGACCGGCCAGGACATGGTGGGCGCGTGGAAGCCGTAATCCTGCAGGCGCTTCGCGATATCCTCGACCAGCACGCCCCCGCCTTGGCCGAAGCCACGGCAGTCCAGGATGCATTCATGCGCGACCATGCCCTTGGCCCCGCGATAGAGCACCGGGAAATGGCCATCCAGCCGGCGCGCGATGTAGTTGGCGTTGAGGATCGCGACCTCGGTCGCGCGCGTCAGCCCCTCGGCACCCATCATGCGGATATAGGCGTAGCTGATCGGCAGGATCGCAGCACTGCCGAAT
>JBKJNV010000614.1:0-5484 GCA_046593435.1 Roseomonas sp. | reverse complement strand
CGAGTGGCGCCATATGGCGGAGCACTCCTCCCGTGCGTGCGAAGGCGGCGTGGCATTGCATTATGACCCCGCGATCGCGCGCCCGATGCAGGACGGGCCGATCGAGGCGCTCGACCTCTGGGCGTTGTGGGGCGCGGTCACGGTACCGACCCTGCTCATCCGCGGCGTGGACAGCGACCTGCTGCCGGCCGATGTGGCGCTGCGCATGGCCGAGCGTGCCGGGGTGCGCCTGGCCGAGGTGCCCCACTGCGGGCACGCGCCGGCGCTGATGGCGCCGGATCAGGTCGAGCTGGTGGCCGACTTCCTGCGCGGTTGAATGAGGTATCAGGGTGCGCATTTCGCGCGCTCCGGGAGCGCGAATGCGCGACCGCCGCTCATGCGGCGCAAGGCAAGCCGCCTGAGGCGGCGCCCGCCATCTGAGGGTACACAAACGCGCTATCGGGGCGCGCCTTCGCGCGCACCGCGAGCGCGAATGCGCGACCGCCGGTCGTCCGGCGAAAGGCAAGCCGCCGGAGGCGGCGCCCGCCGTCTGAGGGCACACAAATGCTCACCGCCGCCGCACCCGCGCGCGCATCTCGGCGCAGCGGGGGTCCTCGCCGATGCCCAGTTCGATGGTCGGCAGCAGCGCCAGCGGCAGGGCGGCAAAGCCAAGCGCAACCGCAAGCCCGCCGCGCACACCGAGCTCGATGATCTCCGGCGCGACGGAGGGGTTGGCAAAGGTGCCGGTCACCAGCAGCGCCGTCGGCAGGGCGCCCACGGTGAAGCGTTTCGCTTCGCTGCGAACCCGCAGGTCCAGCCGCTCATCGGCCAGGCGCACCGTGCCGGTCGCCGAGATCAGCGCATCGGCGGTCTCGAGCAGGACGGCGCGGGTTTGCAGCACGCCCCGCTGCAGCACCGCGTCGGCGACGAAGCAGCGCAGCTCCGTCCGGTCCGGCAAGCCCAGGCCCGAGAGCAGCGCATTGCCGAGCCTGAGCCCCGACATATCCACCATGAAAGCCGAGAGATTGCCGCCCGCGGTCGAGAGGAACAGCGTGCCGTCGCCGCGCGCCATGAGCTCCGCGAGCGAGCGCCCGGTCGAGGTGATCTGCGCGCGCCCGTTCAGCGCGCCGCCGCCGCGCGAGCCGACCGCGCGCATCAGCCGGCCGATATCGACCTGCTGGAGCGCCATGTTCGCCACCGCCTGCACGGTGCCGTCCTGCTGCGGTGTCAGCACCACATCGCCCTCGATCGCGCCGCGCCCGATACCGATGCGCAGCGGGCGCAGCGTCGCCACGCCGCCCACGAGATCGATCGTGGCGCGCAAATTGTCGAGCGGAGAGGCCTCGCCCTGGACCTGCGCGGCCTCGTATTGCAGGTGCACGTTGGCGGCTTCGTATTTGGGGATGTTGACCGGCGCGTTCGGCAGCACGCGGCCGCTGCTCGCGCCATCCTCTCGCACTGGCCCCTCGCGCCCCGGCTCGCCGCCGATGAAGCCGGCCAGGTCGCGCAGGTCCACCCGGCGGGAGCGCAGGTTCGCCGTGACATCGGGCACCGCGCCGCGAGGGTCGATGGTGACCTCGCCGCTGATGTCGGTGCGGCCGACCACGCCCTCGATCCCGGTGAAGCGGAAGCCGGCCGCGGAATAGGCGAGGCGGCCCTCGACGCGGTAGGGCGGGGTGGGCGGCACCGGCACGCCGGTGAGCGGCGTGAGCAGCGCCATGTCCGGCCCCTCGAGCGTGAGTTGCAACGCGGTGTTGGCGAGATCCAGCGGGTTCCGCACGCTGCCTTCCACGGTCGCTTCCGTGTGGCCATTCTGGATGGTGAGCGCGACCGGCCAGGGCTGCCCGCCTTCGCCGAACGTGATGACATTGCCTGCGATAAGGCTGGCAGTCAGCGCCTCGCCGGCATAGGTGCCGCGGGCATCGGCGGTGAGCACCACGCCGGCGGTCGGCATGGCGCGTGTCTCGATCGTGGCGGTGGCATCACCGCCCAGGCCCGCATGGACGAAGCGCCCCGTCGTTTCCGCAACCTGCACCGCGCCGATGCGCGCTGGCCGGGTACCGTTCGGGGCGGGTGGCGTAGCCGCGGGCCGGGCCCGGGCGAGGGCGAGGTTGGAGGTGCCATTCGCCAGCACGCGGGCCTGGATGTCGCCGCCGCGCAGCTCGATTGCGGGGAAGACCAGCCCTTCGCCGCGCCACCAGGCCATGACATCGAGGCGGATGATGACCTCGCGCAGGTGTGCCAGGGGCGGCTCGGCCTCGAACCCAGGGGGATTGGCGATGACCACGTCGCGCAGCCGTACCTTGGTGATGCGGCCGAGGGAGGCGCCCAGTCCGCCCACCGTTACGGGCTGGCCGAGCGCGGCTGACGCGCGCCGCTCGATGGCGGGGATGAACCAGGACCAGAAGAACAGCACCGCCAGGAGCCCGAATGCGAGCAATGGCACGCCGGCTATCACCATCCATCGCCGCAACCGCATGGCACCCTACTCCGTGAAGTTGGGGCAAAACGCGCGCGGCCGGCGCTGGTTGCGAACCGATCAGCGCAGGTAGGGGGGCAGCGTTGCGCATTCCGGGCGGAAGCGGCCGATCTTGGCGAGGAATTTCTGCGCGAAGGTCAGGGCGCCGGGGGGCGGCGCGGGCAGGGGCGGCAGTCCATCGGGCTGGATGGCGCGGCGCGCCTGGCGGGCTTGCACCAGCCGCCACCAGGCGCGCGCCTTCTGGTGGGCATTCTCGGCGTGGCGGAAGCCCAGCATGGCGTCCACCTCGGCGCGCTGTGCCCGCAGCGCGTCGATGTCGCGCGGGTCGCCGGCGGTGGCGGGCGGCTCCCAGGGGCGCGTGAAGCCGGGCCGCGTGTCGCGGCCGGGATTGCGTTCATCCTTTTGGAGCAGGCTAGCCACGGCGGAGGACCTCGGCTGCCTCCACTGCGAAATAGGTCAGCACGCCGGCGCAGCCTGCGCGCTTGAAGGCGAGCAGGCTTTCCATCATCGCGCGCTCCCGGTCGATCCAGCCGCGGTCGGCGGCCCCTGCGATCATCGCGTATTCGCCGCTCACTTGGTAGGCGAAGGTGGGCAGCTTGAAGGTGTCGTGGACGCGGCGAATGATGTCGAGATAAGGCATCCCCGGCTTGACCATGACCATGTCCGCGCCCTCGGCGATGTCCATCGCGACCTCGCGCAGCGCCTCGTCGGAATTAGCCGGGTCCATCTGGTAGGTCTTCTTGTCGCCGCGGAGCGCCTTGCCTGAGCCGACCGCGTCGCGGAACGGGCCGTAGAAGGCCGAGGCATACTTGGCCGCATAGGACATGATGCGGGTGTGGATCAGCCCCTTGGCGTCCAGGGCCGCCCGGATGGCCCCGACGCGGCCATCCATCATGTCCGAGGGCGCGATGATGTCGATGCCGGCCTCGGCCTGGATGACGGCCTGGATCGCGAGGATCTCCAGCGTGTCGTCATTGGCGACGTAGTCGCCGCGGATCACGCCGTCATGCCCGTGGTCGGTGTAGGGATCCAGCGCCACGTCGCCCACCAGGCCCAGGCCGGGGAATTCGCGCTTGAGCAGGCGCGCGGCGCGGCAGATCAGGTTCTCGGGGTTCGTGGCCTCGGTGCCCTCCGCGTCCTTGAACGCGGGCGGCGTCATCGGGAACAGGGCGAGCGCGGGGATGCCGAGCTTCGCTGCATGTTCCACATGGCCCGCCAGACGGTCGAGTGTCACGCGCTGGATGCCGGGCATCGACGCCACGGGCGAGACGGTGTTCTCGCCTTCCATCAGGAAGATGGGCCAGATCAGGTCGGAGGTGGTGAGCACGTTTTCGGCGGTGAGGCGCCGCGTCCAGGCATCGGTGCGGTTGCGGCGCAGCCGGGTGTTGGGAAAGCTCGGTGTGGTCATGCCTCAGGTCCCGGTTGCCGCATCGAGCGCCTGGGCGAGGTCGGCCAGGATGTCTTCGATATGCTCGATGCCGATCGACAGCCGCACATAGCCGGGGGTGACGCCGGAGGCCAGTTGTTCGGCGGCGTCGAGCTGGCTGTGGGTGGTGGTGGCCGGGTGGATGGCCAGCGACCGGGCGTCGCCGATATTGGCCACGTGGTAGAACAGCTTCAATGCCTCGATGAAGGCGCGCCCGGCGGCCGCCCCGGCCTTCAGCTCGAAGCCCAGCAGCGCGCCATAGCCACCGCGGAGTGCGGCATCGGCGCGGCGCTTGGCCTCCCCGGTCTGGACGGAGGGGTGGATGACGCGTTCGACCGCCGGATGCGCGGCGAGGAAGGCCGCGACGCGCAGCGCATTGGCGCAGTGGCGTTCCATGCGCAGCGGCAGGGTTTCGAGCCCCTGGAGCGTGAGGAAGGCGTTGAACGGGGCCATCGGCGCGCCGAGGTCGCGCAGGATGCAGGTGCGCGCGCGGATGATGTAGGCGATCGGCCCCATGGCCTTCACGGCCTGGGTCCACACCGCGCCATGGTAGCTGGGGTCGGGCTGGTTGAGCGTGGGGAAGCGGTCGCCGCCGGCTTCCCAGTCGAAATTGCCGCCATCGATGATGATGCCGCCGATCGCGGTGCCGTGGCCGCCGATATATTTCGTGGTGGAGTGCATGACCACCGCCGCACCCAGTGCGAGCGGCTTGCACAGGATGGGGGCCGCGGTGTTGTCCATGATCAGCGGGATGCCCAGGCGGCGGCCGATGGCGGCGACCTCGGCGATCGGGAAGACCTGGAGCTTCGGGTTGGGCAGCGTCTCGGCGTACCAGGCCCGCGTGCGGGCGTCAGACGCACGGGCGAAGCCTTCGGGGTCGGCCGGGTCCACGAAGCGGACCTCGACGCCCAACTGCTTGAGCGTGTTGGCGAACAGGTTCCAGGTGCCGCCGTAAAGGTCGGTGGAGCTGACGATGTTGTCGCCCGCCTGGGTCAGGGTGAGGATGGCGAAGGTGGTGGCCGCCTGGCCGGAGCCCACCGCGAGTGCGGCGACGCCGCCTTCCAGCGCGGCGAGGCGCTTTTCCAGCACATCGACCGTGGGGTTCATGATGCGGGTATAGATAAAACCCATCTCGGCCAGGCCGAACAGGCGCTCGGCGTGTCCGGTGTCCTGGAATTGGAAGCTGGTGGTCTGGTGGATGGGCACGGCGACGGAGCCCGTGGTGGGATCGGCGCGCCAGCCGGCGTGAAGGACCTGGGTTTCCGGGTTGTCCGACATGGTTTCGCTCCGTTCGTTTGCGGGCAATGCTAGGCGCGAGTGGGCAGGGCGCCAAGCATGGCGTGGCCGGCGCCGCGGCGGGAGGGGAATTGACCATGCGCGGGCTGATCCTGGCGATGCTCCTGCTCTCGGCCTGCACCGCCGGAGCACAGTCTCCGCCGGCGCTGGGGGAAAGCGATTTGATGATCCCGGGGCCGGAGGGTGTCGCGCTGCGCGCCCGGCTGCTGCCGGTCGAGGCTGGGCGCCGCGGCGTGGCGGTGCTGGCCTTCCATGGCTGCGGCGGCCTGGGCGGGCCGGAGCGCGACATCCGCCTGCCGGCGCG
>JBKJNV010000577.1:0-4532 GCA_046593435.1 Roseomonas sp. | reverse complement strand
GGCAATGTCGCCACCGAGGACGTGGCCTGGCTGTTCCAGCGCATGCAGATCGAAACCGGGATCACCATGCCGGCACTCCTGCGCGCCGCCGACATGGCCGCCACCGTGCCCGGCGCGATCCCGGGCGGGCGGCTGCGCGCCGTGCCGGCGCTGCGGGCGGCGGCGTAGGAAGGCAAGCAAGGCGGGGGGCGCTGCCCCCAGACCCCCGCCGGGGATCGCGCCGATCCCCGGACCCCGGCATGCGTTGGTCTTGGGATTGGGAGGGTAGCCTTGGCCGTTGGCCTGTATGAACCCGTCGCGGAGAGAGGGCAGCCGGAGGGCGTTACCCACCGGCACGCGCGCACCAGCCGCCCTCTCTCCGCGACGGGTCCGCGAAGCGAAACCACCCAAACCCACCTCACCCAAACTCAGCACCAACACATGGAGGTCGAGGATCGACACGATCCTCGCGGGGTTCCAGGGGCTGAGCCCCTGGCCTTACCTCCCCGCCCGCAGGAACGCTGCCGCGCGTTCGGCGACCATCATCACGGCGGGTTGGATGTTGGGTGAGGGGATGAGCGGGAAGACCGACGCATCGGCCACTGTCAGGCCGTCGATGCCTTTCAGGCGCAGCGTTGGGTCGAGCGGAGCTTGGTCGTCGGTTCCCATCCGCACGGTGCCGCAGGGGTGGAAGACGGTGCTGGCTGTCGCACGGATGTGGCGCAGGTAGCCGGCATCGTCGCGCACGCTGTCGCCGGGGCGGATTTCGCCCTCGACCAGATCGGCGAAGGGCGGCTGTTCCATCACGCGCCGGGCGAGCTTAGCGGCTTCCAGCATCACGCGGACATCGTTGGGGTGGTCCAGGTAGTTGGCGCGGATGACGGGCTTGTCGGCGATGTCGGGGCTGCGCAGCGTGATGCGGCCGCGGCTGTCGGGGCGGCATTGGCCGAAGTTGAACATCACGCCCGGGTGCGGCAGCAGCCCTTCCTGGTAGGTGAGCACCGCGAAGTTCACGAACAGCAGCTGCGCCTCGGCTTCCTCGGCGCCGGGGGTGACGCGGGCGAAGGCGTTGGCCTCGCCCGCTCCGATGGCCAGCGGGCCTTTGCGCGAGATCAGGTAGTCGAGGCCCATCTTTGCCTGGCGCAGTGGGCTGCGCATGATCTCGTTCATGGTCCCGCACGGCTTGGTGCGCAGGATGAACTTCGCGATCAGGTGGTCCTGCAGGTTGCGGCCCACGCCGGGCGCGTGCAGGCGCGTCTCGATGCCCATCTCGGCCAGATGAGCGCCGTCGCCGATGCCCGAGAGCATCAGCAGCTTTGGCGTCTCGATCGCGCCGGCACACACCACGACCTGGCGCCGCGCGATGATGGTCTGCTCGCCTGCGGGCGTGATCGCCGCGACGCCCGTGGCGCGGCCATCGGCCAGGATGATGCGCGTTGCGATGGCGCCTGTGATGACCCGGAGGTTGGGCCGCCCCCTGGCGGGCTTGAGGTATTCCTGTGCCGTCGAGGAACGCCGGCCGCGATGGGTGTTGAGCTGGACCGGCCCCGCGCCGTCGATCGGCTGGCCATTGTTCCAATCGCGGTTGCGCGGCAGGCCGGCCGCGACGCAGCTTTCGATGAAGGCCGCCGCGGCCGGTGCCATGCGCGGTTCCGCCACATGGACCTTGCCCTCACGCCCGCGCCCTTCGGACGGCGCGCCCTCCCAGTGCTCGATGCCGCGGAAGATCGGCTCGACGGCGTCGTAGCTCCAGCCCGTCGCACCCGCCTGGGCCCAGCGGTCATAATCGCGCGGCGATCCGCGCAGGTAGACCAGGCCGTTCACGCTGCCGGAGCCGCCCAATACCTTGCCCCGCGGCCAGTGGATGCGGCGGTCATCGAGGTTGGGCTCGGGCTCGGTCTCGTAGCGCCAATCGTAGCGCCCGGTGCCGAACAGCCGCGCGTAGCCGAGCGGGATATGGATCCACTTATCGCGGTCGGGTGGCCCCGCTTCGAGCAGGATCACGCGCGCGGAAGAATCTTCGGATAGCCGCGCGGCCAGGATGCAGCCGGCGGTCCCGCCGCCGGCGATGACGAAATCCGCCTCGATGGGGGGCGGGGTCATGGCTCGAGGCGCACGCCGGTGCGCTGCACCACCTGGGCGTATTTCGCGCTCTCGCGGACGAAGAATTCGCGCGCATCGGCAGGTGTATTGCTGGCGACCCAGGGCGCGAAGCCGGCCAGCGTCAGGCGTTCGCGCAGCTGCGGCTGGCCCAGCGCCTCGTTGATGGCGGCGTTCAGGCGCGCAACCACGGGTGCGGGCGTGTCCTTCGGTGCGATCACCGCGAACCAGTTCGCGAGGTCAAAGCCGGGCAGGCCGGATTCCGCGAGCGTGGGCAGGTCGGGGAAGGCGGAGAAGCGCTCAAGCCCAGTCACCGCGATGCCGCGCACGCGGTTGTCGCGCACCTGCGCCGCCGCCGAGGCCAGGATGGCGACGCCCCACTGCGTCTCGTTGCGCGCGATGGATTCGACCATGAGCCCGCCGGAGCGATAGGGGACGTGGGCGAAGCGGCCACCGCGGTCGAGCGAGACCGCGACCATCTCGGACGCGAAGTGCGGCAGGGAGCCGACGCCCGACGACGCATAGGGCATGTTGTCCTGGGGGCCGGCGCGAAGCCGCGCAACCACCTCGGCCGCGGTGCGGGCCGGGAAGTTGGGCGCCGCGATCAGCACGAGCGGTCCGGTTGCGACGACGGCGACATGGGCGAAGTCGTTGATCGGGTCATAGCGGGTACCGCCCTGCAGGGCGTGCGGGATCAGCGCGTGGCTGCTGCTTTCCACCAGCATCAAGGTGTAGCCATCTGGCGTCTGCCGCTTCAGCCATTCCGACGCGATCATGCCCGAGGCGCCGGCGCGGTTTTCCACCACCACCCGCCCATTGGCGCCAAACAACGGGCCGAGACGGTCCGAGAGCAGGCGCGCAGAGATGTCAGTCGACCCACCTGGTGCGAAGCCTGTCACCATGGTGATGGCGCGGTCGGGGAAGGTGGCTTGCGCGAAGACCGGGCGGACAAGCGCCGGGGCGGCCAGCGCGGAAAGGGCCAGAAGGCTGCGGCGATGCATGACCAGATCTCCTCGGAAAGGCCGGCGGCGCGCTCCGGCCTTGGTTCTTGATTTTGTCGCCCGAGCTTACTGGGTCACGCCCAGGCGCCGCGCCGTCGCCTGGATATTGTCCCAGGCCGCACGGGGCAAGGGCACGCCATTGGCCAGGCGGTCGGCGCGCACGGAGTTTTCCTTCTCGCCAGGCAGCAGCACGGGCGCGTCGGGCGATACCGGGGCGCAGCCGGACACCCATTCGGCATAGGCGAGGCCCATGCGCTCGAACTCCGCCTGGGTGCCGAAATGCGCGGGCGAAAGGAAGATCGAGAGCATGCCATTGGCGATGCGTGCGCGCTCCGGCACCGGGCCGGAGGTGCCGCCGGCGGTCAGCGCGCCGCCCAGCATTTCGCACATGAAGGCAAGGCCAGAGCCCTTGTGGTCGCCAAAGGCGCGGATCGCGCCCGCACCGGCGGCCGCATTGCGCGGCCCGATGGCGTCATAGGGACCATAGAGCGTGCGCGGGTCCGACGACAGGGTGCCGTCGGGTTCGATCAGGGCGCCTTCCGGCAGCGCCTTGCCGCCATTGGAAGCGACCAGCACCTTGCCCTCGGCGACCAGCGAGGTGGCGAAGTCCAGCACCAGCGGCCGGCCGGGCAGCGGGATTCCGACGGAGAAGGGCGCGGTGGAAAAGCGGCGCTCGGTGCCGCCGAAGGGCGCGACCAGGACGGAACCCGCGACATTGACGAAGTGGATGGAAATCAGCCCGGCGCGGATGGCGGTTTCGCTGTAATCCCCGACGCGGCCGATATGGCCGGCATTGCGCAGGGCGGTGATGCAGATGCCCTTCTCCTGCGCCACCTTGATGCCGTGCGCGACGGCCTGGGGTGCGACCGTCTGGCCGAAGCCGAAATGCCCGTCGAACACCGCGAAGGCGCCGCCATCGGTGACGAGCTCTGCATCCTGGCCGCGCACCACGTAGCCGGCCTCGCACCATTCGACGTAGCGCGGCACGCGCACCACGCCGTGGCTGTCATGACCCGCGAGGTTGGCCCCCAGCAGGTGCTTGGAGATGCGGTTGGCCTCGGCACTGTCGCATTCCGCAGCGAGGAAGATGTCGCGCACCAGCGCTTCGAGGTCTGGGGCTGCAATCGGGATGTCATCGGTGGCCATGGGGCGGATGCCTTTCTCGATCAGCGGCCGCGCGGCGGCGCGGTGGGGGCGGCGGTCACGATAGCGCTGGCGCGCTGCTGGTCGAGCCGGGCGAGGTCGGCGGCCAGGTAGGCGCGCTCGGCGGCGGCATCGTCGATGGTGGAGAGCGGCGCGCGTTCGGCCCGCGCAATCGCCGGCGCGGCCGCCGCCCGGAGGGCCGTGCCACGCGACGTGAACCAGGCATCACGCTCCGCCGCGCTGCCGAAGCTGGCGGGCGGCAGGTGGATGGTGGTGTCGAAGTAGCGCCGGGTGGAGCCGCTGCGCACC
>JBKJNV010000500.1:0-5865 GCA_046593435.1 Roseomonas sp. | reverse complement strand
GTCAAGGGCGGGAAGCCCGCCATGCAGGCGGGCGCGGAGGGCATCACCATCCATCTGCGCGAAGACCTCCGCCACAGCCGCGACAACGACCTCCGGCGTGTCGCGGCCGAAGTCGATGGCCGGCTGAACTTCGAGATGGCCGCGACCGAGGAGATGATCGCGATGGCCCTCGCGCTGCGCCCGCCGGCCTGCTGCATCGTCCCCGAAAAGCGCGCCGAACTCACGACCGAAGGCGGGCTCGACATCCTCGCCGCCGGTGCGCCACTGCGCGAGGCCGTCGCGCGGCTGGCGGGCGCAGGCATCGAGGTTGCGATCTTCATCGAGGCCGATGCGACGCAGATCGAGGCCGCACGCGCGATCGGCGCCCAGGCGATCGAGCTGCACACCGGCGCCTATGCCGATGACCCGACGCCTGAGCGTATTGCCCGACTGGCCGAAGGCGCGCGGCTCTCAGCGGCGGCGGGACTCATTGTCCATGCCGGGCATGGACTGAGCTATGAGACGCTCCCCGCCGTGGCCGCCTTCCCCGAAGTGACCGAGGTGAGCATCGGTCACTTCCTGATCGGGCAGAGCATTTTTGAGGGCCTGCCCAACGTGATCGCGCGCTTCAAGTCGATCATCAAGCAGGCCCGCGCCGGGTAGGGCTACTCGGGCTGAATACCGGCAGCGCGCGCGAGCTGGCCCCAGGTGGCGATCTCGTCGCGGATGAAGGCACCGAATTCCGCCGCACCGGAGACACCCGCCTCAAAGCCGATGGAATCGAGCCGTGCGGCGGTTTCCGGCCGGTCCCAGACGCGGCGCGCCACGGCGTTGATGCTCGCCACCATCTCCGGCGGCATGCGGGCGGGGCCGAGCAGGCCGGCCCAGGAGACGATGTTGAAGCCCCCGAGCCCGGCCTCGTGCAGGGAGGGCATGTCCGGCAGCAAGCGGCTGCGCGCGCGCGTGGTCTGGCCGAGCGGGCGCAGCTTGCCGGCACGGATATTGGCCCAGCCGGCGGCCAGGTCGATGACCATCCCCGTGACCCGCCCGCCGATCACATCCACCATGGCCGGCGGCGTGCTGCGATAGGGCACATGCAGCAGCTCGACCCCGCCGAGCCGCGCGATGGTCGCACCGGCCAAGATGCCGGTGCCATTGCCCGAGGCGTAGCTGAGCTGGCCGGGCCGGGCGCGGGCAGCGGCCAGGAACGCGGCGAGGTCAGTGTGCGGCACCGTCTCTCCCACGGCGAAGACGAAGATGTAGTTGCCCGCCTTCATGATGGGGCTGAAATCACCGATCGGGTCGTAGTCGAGCTGGCGCATGAGCGTGGGGTTCGCGCCGTGCGGGGTATTGGTCGTCATCATCAGCGTGTGGCCATCGGGTGCCGCGCGCGCCGTGGCGACGGCTGCGATCGAGCCATTGGCGCCGGCGCGGTTGTCCACGACAACGCGCTGGCCCCAGGCCTCCTCCAGCGCGTTCGCCATGATGCGGGAGATGGCATCGGTGCCGGACCCGGCCGCGAAGGGCACAAGCAATTGCACCGGCCGCGACGGGCGCCATTCACCCTGCGCGCGCAGGGTGCGCGGGGCGGCGAGCGTGACGGCGGCGGTGGTGAGCAGCGCGCGGCGTTGCATCGGCATGGGGTCCTCCGGTCTTTTTGTGTTGAGGGAGCGTCGCGCGGCGACGCGCGCATGTCCATCGGGCGCAGTGATGGGCGCATGTCCAGCGGGGGCGGGGTTGCATGCGCGCGCGAAGGCCCTGCGCGGGCTGCGCGCTTCCCTTGCCGAGGCAGGGCGGCTAAGCCCGGATCGCCATGATCGACCTCACAACCCTTCTCCCGCTTCCCGTGATGTTCTTCGCGCTCGGCCTTGCGGCGGGGCTGCTGCGCTCGGACCTGGCCGTGCCGGAATCGGTCGCCAAGGGCCTCTCGCTTTATCTGATGATGGCGATCGGCCTGAAGGGCGGCATCGCCATCGCGGCCCCCGGTGGCGCGGCCGGGCTGCTCCCGGCGCTCGGCGTCGGCGTGGCGCTGAGCTTCCTGCTGCCGCTGCCGGCCTTCGCATTGCTGCGCGGCTTCACCTCGCTCGACCGCGAAACCGCCGCCGCCGTCGCGGGGCATTACGGCTCGGTCAGCGTGGTGACCTTTGCTGCCGCGGTGGGCGTGCTGAACGCGGCCGGCATCACCTATGAGGGCTTCATGCCGGCCGTGCTTGCGGCCATGGAAACGCCCGCCATCCTGACCGCGCTGCTGCTGGCCCGTGGCGGCGGTGGCGCCAAGCCATCCCGCGCGCCGCGTGGGCATCTGTTGCGCGAGGTGCTGCTGAACGGGTCCGTCGTGCTGCTGCTGGGCAGCTTTGCCATCGGCTGGGCGGCGGGCTTGCCGGCCCGGCCGCAGCTTGCGCCCTTCATCGAAGGTCTGTGGACCGGTGCGCTATGCCTGTTTCTGCTTGAGATGGGACTGCTCGCGGCCCGGCAGCTGCGCGCCGCGCCCGGCAGGCTGGGGCCCAGGCTGATCGCCTTCGGGCTGGTGATGCCGCTGCTCGGCGCCGCAGCGGGGCTGGCCGGTGGCACGCTGGCCGGGCTCTCGGTGGGCGGTGTTGCGCTGATGACGGTGCTCGCCGCCTCGGCCTCCTATATCGCGGTCCCGGCGGCGATGCGCATGGCGCTGCCGCGCGCCGATGCGGGGGTCTATGTGTCGCTCTCGATCGCGATCACCTTTCCCTTCAATGTGGTCGTGGGCATCCCATTGTATCTTTGGGCGGCGCAATGGATCGGGGGAACGACATGAGCGGCATTGCGCTGCACGCGCGGCAACGGATCGAAATCATCATCGAGGCGGTGGATGCGGAGCAGGTCACCGAACTGCTTGACCGGCTCGGCGCGCCAGGCTGGACCGTATTGCCGGTGCTCTCGGGGCGCGGGCGTCAAGGGGTGCGGCAGGGCGGCGATCCCTCTGGCGTCTTCGACAATGTGCTGATCGTCTGCATCGCGTCCGACGAAGTCGCGGCCCGCGTCCTGGCGGCGCGGGATGAATTGCTCGAAGCGCGCCCGGCCATTGTCACGGTCTCCGCCTGTTCCGTGCTGCGCCCTGAGCATTTCTGACCGCGTGCGGGCGGTCTGACGGGCGGCGATGGACCAGCCCTACGCTGCGCGGGTGTCGCGATGCGCATCGGAGCGTTCCGAAAAAATTTGCTGCGCGCACCTGTCGCAGGAAGCCGCGACCATGGATCATGGGAGTGCCCCGCCCTGCGATGCTAGAGCATGTTCCGTTCGCAAGGGCTCACGCCGCACGCTCTAGCCTATTGTTGTTCGAGCATCTTTATCCATCCAAACGATTCCGTTTGAACGGATAATGTTCTAACGCCCACCAAGGCCGCGCAAGCATGCGTCGCTTTTATGGATGCAGCGCATGCGTGCGGCCGCGACCAGGGTCGAGCGCATGACCGCATCAGCGGCGGGAAGCGACGCCCGTGAGGTCATCGAGCAGTGAAGGAAGCCTGGCAACGAAGGCCTGGTCCTTGGACGGCCCCGCCCCGCCATCATAGAGAAAGGGTTGGCCCGCGAAAGGCATCCCATCGGCGTGGATGAGAAGAATCCTCGACCAGCCGGCGCCGAATTTCTGCACGAAGATCGCCCGCGGCCTGCGAAAACCCACGCGCGCGTAGCGCAGCGCCAGCTGCGCCATCTCGTCGAAAAGACGCGCCGAACTATAGGCGTTCAGCGGGGCCATGAACCGTCGCCCGTCAAAGGCCCAGAGGGTCCAGGCCTCCTTTGATCCATCTGAAAGCTGCCAAAGCTGGCGCTTCACGAAATTGGCGTCACGTTCATCCAGGGCTTCGATATGATCGCTCGGTGGCGGCGCCGAGCCACCCGGGTGTCCTGCCCAGGCCCATGTACAGACGCCTTGGATGCGTGGGTCGTTGTTCGTGAGAACGCTGCCGGCGGCGCGCACTTGCGTTCGCTTCAGGACCTCATACGCGGCGTTTATCTCCGCCATCGCGCGTTCGTTGCGGCTGCCTTCGATGGCTCGCATGTGGTAGCGCCGGGCGAGCGTTATCCAGGCGGTCCTCAGCTCACCGGCATCCGCGCCGCGGAGGCGGCTGCCGAACTGCTCGAAGACAAGAAGCGCCTGCTGCCTATCCATATCATCCCCCACCACCGGGGGGTGTAATGAGCCTCTAGTTCTGAGTTTTTAATGAATCCACGGCATGAGACGCGGAACGCGCCGTCCATAATTTTCATACTCTGGAAAGTTTTGGCGTAAGATTTTTTCCTCGTAGCCAATGCGAGTGAGTTGCAGCCCGATGTGAACTATCCACAGAGCGATGGCCGGTAACGACAGGTATTGTAACAATAACCCAAGCGAGGCGATTGCCTCAGCGGCATAGAGCGGGTGCCGAACAAGCCCGTAGGGACCCGTCATCACTAATTTGCGAGCTTCCGCCATCATGCTGAGCGAGCGGCCCAGATGGACGACACTGTAACAGGCGAAGGCGTAGCCGGTGCACATCAGCACCAGCGAAGCGACAGACATGCCGAACGATTGCGGCACAGGCTCAAAAAACGCCAGGGCGGTGATCGAGAAGGTCCCGCCGAAGGCAACGAGCCGCGGCACGATACCCGCCGTACGTGCAATGGCGGGCCGTCGAATGCTGAGCGCGAGAATGACCAGGAGAACAAAGGCGATGCCGCTCGCGCGCGCGATCAGGTCGAGCACCAGCTTTGCGTCGACGACAGGAGCGGCAACGGCATCAAGATAAAGCCGTTGCCCCATGGCCGAACCGCAGATTGCGAACCACAGGACGAGTGGAAGGCGTGTGAGCGCATCATAGGCCAGCGAATTCCGAAAGCGTTCCAAGCCGCTGCGCTGGTCACGGCGCTCTGCCGCAAGCGATCCGTCGTCCACGTTCATATCTCCAAAGCAAACGACGTTGAACGGCGAGCCTAGTTCATTGCGTTCAAAATGCGAATCGCCGCCGGACCCGCAACAACGATGAAGAGGCAGGGGAGGAAAAACAAGATCATCGGCAAGGTCATGAGCGCAGGCAGCTTCGCAGCCCTCTCTTCGAGTCGGAGAAGACGGTCGCTGCGCATTTCAACCGCCAGGCTCCGAAGTGCCTTGCCGAGCGGCGTACCGTAGCGGAGGGTTTGCGACAGCGTCCGCGCCAGGCGCTGCCATGACTCGAGCTGCGTGCGATCCGCAAACCGTCCAAGCGCCGCTGCACGGTCCGAGGTGAGACGAAGCTCCTGACCGAGCGAGAAGAACTCGGTTGCAATGGCCGGATCCGAGCCGCGCATTTCGTTGGCGACCCGGTCGACCGCGCTCTCCAGCCCCAGCCCGGCTTCGGTGCAAACCACGAGCAGGTCGAGCGCGTCTGGCAGCCCCCGCTGCAGGGCGGATTGGTGATTGCCGCGCGCCCAATTGAGCGCCCAGTTCGGCGCCAACATCCCGATGGCAAGGGCAAACGCCACCGTCACCACACGGGTGGGCCCCTCGATGCCCATCAAGCCTGTGGCGACAAAGGCCAGGGCAGGGCAGAGCAAGAGAAGAAGAACCTTCACGGCGAGCGCGATCGGTACCGCATTGCGCGGATTCAGCCCGGCACCGATGGCAGCTCGTTCAAGGTCGGCGGCCGCAGCCCCCGAAACGAACGCGGAATCGCGAATGCCCTGCCCGAACCACTGCAGGGTGCGGATGAAGGAACTGCCTAGCGTCGGCTGCGCCTCGACCGTGCCGACGCCGTTGGATTGAACCGCGTTCTGCACCCGGCGCGCCAGATCCCGCCGGGATGCCTCCGCCGTCAGCAGACCGGCCGCCATGAAGGCCAACCCCGTCGCCGCGCCGCCGATCAGCAGAACCGTGAGGATTGTCGAGTTCATCAATCC
>JBKJNV010000172.1:0-3810 GCA_046593435.1 Roseomonas sp. | reverse complement strand
GGCCCGCACCGGCGTGCAGGCCCGCGCCGAACTCGCCGCCGAGGAGCGCCTGCTGACCGCGCTGGTCGGCGAGGGTGCGGCCGGCGATACGCGCCAGAAATTCCGCAAGATGCTGCGCGAGGGCCAGATCGAGACCCGCGAGGTCGAGATCGCGGTCGCGGACACCGGGGGCGGCATGCCGATCGGCATGATGGACCTGCCCGGCGCCCAGGGCATGCAGATGCAGAACATGCAGGACATGCTGGGAAAAATGTTCCGCGTCTTGCTGCGGCCGCCAAACATCTTGCCCAGCATGTCCTGCATGTTCTGCATCTGCATGCCCTGCGCGCCGGGCAGGTCGATCATGCCGATCGGCATGCCGCCCCCCGTATCCGCGACGGCGACTTCGACCTCGCGGGTCTCGATCTGGCCCTCGCGCAGCATTTTTCTGAACTTCTGGCGCGTATCGCCGGCAGCGCCCTCGCCGACCAGCGCGGTCAGCAGGCGTTCCTCGGCGGCGAGTTCGGCGCGGGCCTGCACCCCCGTCCGGGCCTGTTCGCGCAGCAGGGTGATGGAGACCTCGACCAGGTCGCGGATGATGGAATCCACGTCGCGGCCGACATAGCCGACTTCGGTGAACTTCGTGGCCTCCACCTTGAGGAAGGGGGCATTGGCGAGCTTCGCGAGGCGGCGCGCGATCTCGGTCTTCCCGCACCCGGTGGGCCCGATCATCAGGATGTTCTTGGGCGTCACCTCCTCGCGCAAACCAGGGGCGAGCTGCTGGCGGCGCCAGCGGTTGCGCAGTGCGATGGCCACCGCGCGCTTGGCGTCCTGCTGGCCCACGATGTGGCGGTCGAGCTCGGAGACGATCTCGCGCGGGGAGAGGTTGGAGGATTCGCTCACAGCGTGGGCTCCTTCCCGCCAACGCTTTCCAGCGTCTCCAGGATCATGTTGCCATTGGTGTAGACGCAGATATCGGCCGCGATCGCCATGGAGCGACGGCAGATCTCGGAGGCATCGATGCCGTCGACGGGGAGCAGCGCACGCGCCGCCGACAGTGCGAAATTGCCGCCCGAGCCGATGCCGATCACCGCATCCTCGGGCTCCAGCACATCGCCCTGGCCGGTGATGAGCAGGGAGCGGGACCGGTCGGCGACCGCGAGCAGGGCCTCCAGCCGCCGCAGATAACGGTCCGTACGCCAATCCTTGGCCAGTTCCACGGCCGCGCGTTCCAGCTGGTCGGGGAAGCGTTCGAGCTTGGCCTCCAGCCGCTCCAGCAGCGTGAAGGCATCGGCGGTCGCGCCGGCGAAGCCGGCCAGGACGCGGCCCTGGGCGATGCGGCGGATTTTTCTGGCGTTGCCCTTGACCACGGTCTGGCCGAGGGAAACCTGGCCGTCGCCCGCCATCGCCACCTGGTTGCCCTTGCGGACGCAGAGGATGGTCGTGCCGTGCCAGCCGAGAAGGTCGTTCGTGTTCATGCGCGGCTAGATGGCGATGCGCGCCCGTCCCGACAACGGTGCCCGCATCAACGCTTGAATTAAGCCGGAAAGGCGCCGCCTACTACGCAGATAGGTGGCTGCCACCCCATGCTGCGGCGCCGCCCAGGCCAGGTTCGTAGCCGGTTCTGGCATGCCTGGATCTTGCAATCCCCATGCCGAGGTGACCGCCAATGTCCACGCCCCAGACGCCCTTCTCCTGGCTCACCATCATCCTGATTCTGGTGGGGGTCGCGGTCGGCACAGGCATGACGGTGGGCGCGCTCGGATATCTGGTGGCGCTGCCGTCCTGGTTGCCCAACGCGGCGCTTGGCGGCGCCGTGGGCGTTGTTGCCGCGATCCTGATCGCGCGGCGCAATGCCCAGATGCGCGGGCATTGAGCGGAGGCACAGGCGCACCTGCCCGAACGTGCTGAACCCTACGCCAGGCATCGCCTCCGTAACCCTGTGGTTGCCCCGGCCCCCCTCCGGCGGGTAGAGAAGCGCCCATGGACGCCTCCCCCTCGCCGCGCCGGGCCGAGATCGCCCGCAGCACCTCTGAAACTCGCATCCGGACGCGGATCGCGCTGGATGGGGCCGGCCATGCGACCATCGCGACGGGCATCGGCTTCCTTGATCACATGCTGACCGCCCTGGCGCGGCATTCGATGATCGACATGGAGATCAGCGCCGAGGGCGACCTGCATATCGACAGCCACCACACCACCGAGGATGTGGGCATTGTGCTCGGCCAGGCGCTGCGCCAGGCGCTGGGCGACAAGCGCGGCATCCGCCGCTACGGCCACGCCGTGATCCCAATGGACGAGGCGCTGGTCGAGGCGGCGCTGGACATCTCCGGCCGGCCATACCTGGCCTGGGATGTGCGCTTTGCCCGCGACAAGGTGGGGAATTTCGACACCGAGTTGTTCGAGGAATTCTTCCGCGCCTTTGCCTTCAACGCCGGCATCACGCTGCACGTCACGCAGAAGGCCGGCAGCAATGCCCATCACGTGGCGGAGGCCTGCTTCAAGGCGCTGGCCCGAGCGCTGCGCATGGCGGTCGAGCCGGACCCGCGCGGCCCCGACGCCATTCCCTCGACCAAGGGGGTGCTGGAGGCATGAGCCTGCGCGCCTATACCCTGCACACCGGGGCCGACCGCGCCCCGCCGCTGCTGCTGCGCGAGGGGTTCTGCTGGGGTGCCTTCGCCTTCGCGCCATTCTGGGCGCTGCGCCATGGTCTGTGGATCGCGGCCCTTGCCTATGTGGTAATTGCGGCCGCGGTGCTCATGCTCGCGCCCGGCTTGCCCGCCTTTCTCACCCTGGTCGGGCTGCACCTTCTCGCCGGGTTCGAAGGGCGCGACTTGCTCCGCTTGCGCCTGGCGCGGCGGGGCCGGCCGGAGCAGGGCGTGGTGCTGGCGCAGGATGACGATACGGCGCTGTGGCGCGCGCTTGGGCAGAGCGACGCGGCGCGTGGCGCTGCGCTGAGCGAAGTGCGGGGGCGCGACGTGAAGGGAGCCTCCGCATGATCAGGCTGGCAATTCTCGACACCGGCTCGGGCAACCTCGCTTCGGTCAAGCAGGCGGTGGAGCAGGCGGCCGAGACGGCGGAGATCGCGCTCAAGGTGGCGGTGACCAGTTCGGTCGCGGATATCCGCGCGGCGGATCGCATTATTTTGCCGGGCCAGGGCGCGTTTGCGGCGGTCAAGAAGGGTCTCGACGCGCTTGATGGGATGCAGGATGCGCTGGAGGAGCGGGTGCGCGCCCAGGGCGTGCCGTTCTTCGGCATCTGCGTGGGCATGCAGATCCTGTTCGAGCGCGGGCTGGAACACGGCGTGTCTTTTGGCCTGGGCTGGTTCGGCGGGCAGATCGGCCCGATGGACCCGAAGGACGCCGAGGGCAAGCCGCTGCCGCTGCCGCAGATGGGCTGGAACGCGCTGGATTTCGAGGAAGGCTACCACCCGGTGCTCGACGGCATCGAGGCGGGCAGCCACGTCTATTTCGTCCACTCCTTCGCAGCCCGCGATCATGACGAGGATTTCGTCATCGCGACCACGGATTACGGCGGCCCTGTTGTGGCCATGGTGGCGCGAGCGAACATCGTTGCCGCCCAGTTCCATGTCGAGAAAAGCGGCGATGTGGGGCTCGCGATGCTCGGTAATTTCCTGCGCTGGGAACCTTGATGGCGCATGAACTGGATGTCGCCCGCGCGGAACGATTGAGCGCCGGCGAACTGGCCGAACTATGCGAGGCAACCGACGCGGCGATCATCGAGGGCGGCGGCTTCGGGTGGCTGGAACCGCAGGGCCGCGCCACGCTGGAGCGGCATTTCGCTGGTACGCTGCTGGTGCCCGAGCGGGAA
>JBKJNV010000106.1:0-5381 GCA_046593435.1 Roseomonas sp. | reverse complement strand
GGCAGGCGGCGTTCGGGCCGTTGAGCGCGACATGGATCTCATTGCGGGCAAGCTTCGCGCCCGCATTAAGGGTGAAGTTGTCGTAGACGGCGCGCTCCGCCACGGCGGCGTAGATGGTCGAGAGATGGAAGCCCGCGCGGCTTTCCTGCTGTAGCCGCCCATGCATCAAACGCGCGCCATTGGCGAGCTCGATTTCGAAGACCGGATTGTGCAGATAGGCGGCACCGGACGCGCCGGTCGCCGTCTCCACGATGGTGAGGCTGGCGCCACGCGCGAGGCGGATGAGGTGGCGCGGATGAAAGGCCTGCGGCCGCTCGCTCGCGGTCGCGACCGAAAGCAGTTCGAGCACGCCGCCATCGACGCCTTCGGGCACGTCAATCAGCAGCCCATCCTCGAACAGCATGGTGTTGAGCGCGACCATCGGCTCGCGCGCCGGCTGCGCGAGCGCGCCAAGGCGCTCCTTCGCCGCATCGAGGTGGTGGGCGAGCGACTGCGCGGTGAAGCCGAGGCCATCGAGCGTGGCGAGGTCGGCGCGGAAGCGGCCATCGACGAAGACGGCGCGCGCTGCGGCCGCAACGGGCAGTGCGATGTCCGCATCGAGCAACGTCAGCGGCTCGTCGAAACCGGCTGCTGCGACGGAGGCGAGGTCGGTGTATCGCCACGCCTCAGCCCGTCGGGTCGGGAAGCCTTGCGCGGCAAAATCTGCGGCGGCACTTGCGCGCAGTGCGGCAAGCCAGGGGAGGCTGGCGCCGGGCAGACGATCGCGCAGACCTTCAAAGCGATGCGAGAAGCCGGCGGCGCCGGAGTGCGCGTTCATGCGGCCTCCTGCACCGAGGCGTAGCCATCCTTCTCGAGCTCCAGCGCCACTTCAGGCCCGCCGGACTTCACGATGCGGCCCTTGACCAGCACATGCACGCGGTCCGGCACGATGTAGTCCAGCAGGCGCTGGTAATGGGTGATCACGAGCGCGGAGAAGGCCGGGCCACGCTGGGCATTGACGCCATCGGCCACGATCTTCAGCGCATCGATATCGAGCCCCGAATCGGTCTCGTCCAGGATCGCGAGCTTCGGCTGCAACAGCGCCATCTGGAGCACCTCGTTGCGCTTCTTCTCGCCGCCCGAGAAGCCGACATTGACGCCGCGCTTGAGCATGTCCTCGGGCATCGACAGCGCCTGCATGCGCGCACGCGCGACCTTGAGGAACTGAATCGCGTCCAGCTCCGGCTCGCCGCGGTTCTTGCGGATGGCGTTCAACGCCGTACGCAGGAAGTTAGCATTGCCAACGCCCGGCAGCTCGACGGGGTACTGGAAGGCCAGGAACAGCCCGGACGCGGCGCGCGCCTCGGGCTCCATCTCCAGCAGGTCGTGGCCGTTGAAATGTGCCGTCCCACCGGTGACCTCATAGCCGTCGCGGCCGGCGAGCACGTAGGAGAGCGTGGACTTGCCGCTGCCATTGGGCCCCATGACAGCGTGGATCTCGCCATCGGGCACCTGTAGCGAAATGCCGTTGAGGATGGACTTGCCATCGACCGTGGCGGAGAGGTTTTCAATCTTCAGCATGATGTAATTCCTTTGGTAACGCGGGGCTCAGCCCACGCTGCCTTCGAGCGAAATCTGCAACAGCTTCTGGGCTTCAACGGCGAATTCCATCGGCAGCTCCTTCAGCACCTCGCGGCAGAAGCCGTTGACGATCATGCCAACCGCTTCCTCCTGGCTCAGCCCGCGCTGGCGGCAATAAAACAGCTGGTCCTCGGCGATGCGGCTGGTCGTCGCCTCGTGCTCGACCTTCGCGGTCATGCAGCGGTTCTCGATGTAGGGCACGGTGTGCGCGCCACACTTGTCGCCGATGAGCAGGCTGTCGCACTGGGTGAAGTTGCGCGCACCCTTGGCGCGCGGCCCGATGCGCACCAGGCCGCGATAGGTGTTCTGCCCCTGGCCGGCGCTGATGCCCTTGGACACGATCGTGCTTTTCGTGCGCGCGCCGAGGTGGATCATCTTGGTGCCCGTATCGGCCTGCTGCCAGTTGTTCGCGATGGCAACCGAGTAGAATTCGCCCACGCTGTCCTCGCCCTGGAGAATGCAGGAGGGGTACTTCCAGGTGATGGCCGAGCCGGTTTCCACCTGCGTCCAGCTCACCTTGCTGCGCTTGCCGCGGCAGGCCGCGCGCTTGGTGACAAAGTTGTAGATGCCACCCTTGCCGTTCACATCGCCCGGGTACCAGTTCTGCACGGTCGAGTACTTGATCGTTGCGTCATCCATGGCGACGAGCTCGACCACGGCGGCGTGCAGCTGGTTCTCATCGCGCATCGGCGCGGTGCATCCCTCCAGGTAGCTCACCTGGCTGCCAGCATCCGCGATGATCAGCGTGCGCTCGAACTGCCCAGTGCTTTTTGCGTTGATGCGGAAATAGGTGGACAGCTCCATAGGGCAGCGGACGCCCTTGGGGATGTACACGAAGCTGCCATCGGTGAAGACGGCGGAGTTCAGCGCGGCGAAGAAATTGTCCCCCTGCGGCACCACGGAGCCGAGGTACTTTCGCACCAGCTCAGGGTGTTCCTGCACGGCTTCGGAGATCGGGCAGAAGATGATGCCCTCCTTTGCCAGGCGATCCTTGTAGGAGGTGGCGACCGAGACGGAATCGAACACCGCATCGACGGCCACGGGCATGCGGCCCTCGGGCTGGACGCCGGCGAGCCATTCCTGCTCGCGCAGCGGAATGCCCAGCTTCTCGTAGGTGCGCAGCAGCTCGGGGTCGACCTCGTCGAGCGACTTGGGGCCGATCTTTTCCTTGGGCGCGGCGTAGTAATAGGCGTCCTGGTAGTCGATCGGCGGGTACTTGGCCGAGGACCAGCGCGGCTCCTCCATGGTCTTCCACACGGCGAAGGCGCGCAGGCGCCATTCCAGCAGCCACTCCGGCTCATTCTTCTGGGCCGAGATGTAGCGCACCGTGTCTTCGTTCAGGCCCTTCGGCGCGAACTCCATCTCGATATCGGTCGAGAACCCGTATTTGTACCCGCCATCATTGACGGCGTTGACGGTGTCGATGGTCTCGGTGACGGCAGCCATGGCGTGTCCTGACGTTATTCTGCAGCGGCGCTGAAACTGGCGTGTGATGAAGGCCCCGCAAGGTCGGCGATGGTGATACCGGCCAGCGCGTCGCGAATGGCGCGGTTGACCGGGTCCCATCGGCCGCGCACCGCGCAGATCCCTTCGGCCTCGCAACTGCCAAAGCCATTGTCGACGCAGGCGGTGAGCGCGATCGGCCCCTCGATGGCGGCGATGACGGTGGACAGGGGCATGTCGCGCAGCGGGCGCATCAGGCGGTAGCCGCCGCGGGCGCCGCGCTGCCCCTCGACGAGGTCATGATGCGCCAAAATCTTGAGGACCTTGGCAACGGTGGGTTCGGCCACCCCGGTCCCGGCCGCGAGGCCGGGCGCGGTCTGCACCCCGCCTTCGGACCCAAGACGGGCCAGCACGACCACCGCGTAATCGGTGAGTTTTGACAGCCGCAGCACGGGATTGCTTCTCCGGAGCTTTATACAGGACCTGTGTGGTCCTGTTTCCCCAAATGCGCTCGGCCATACCCGAAGTCAAGGTCTGGACGGCCTCGCCGCGTGCCCGCACGATAGGTCGGCGACAGACGGAGAAGACCATGCCCACGGTGAAGAGCAGCGATGGCGTTGACCTGCATTATGTGGATGTCGGCAGCGGCACGCCGCTGGTCTTCGTGCATGAATTCGCCGGCGATATCCGCAGTTGGGAAGCGCAGCTGCGCTTCTTCGCGCGCCGCTACCGCTGCATCGCCTTCAATGCGCGCGGCTATCCGCCCTCTGGCGTGCCGACCGACCCCAAGGCCTATTCCCAGGATCGGGCGACGGATGACATCGCCGATGTGATCCGCGGACTTGGCCTCGCACCTGCGCATGTTGTGGGGCTTTCGATGGGCGCCTTCGCGGCGTTGCATCTCGGCCTGCGGCACGCAGGCCTCGCACGCAGCCTTGTCGCCGCTGGCGTCGGCTATGGCGCGGCCCCTGGCAAGCGCGACCAGTTCCGTGCCGAGACGGATGCCGCCATCGCCCGGATGCGCGCGCAGGGCATGGCAGAGTTCGGCAAGACCTACGCGCATGGGCCGACCCGGCTGGTGTTCGAGGAGACCGACCCGCGCGGCTATGCGGAGTTCCACGATCAACTGCTGGACCATTCGACCGATGGTTCCTCCCTCACCATGCAGGGCGTCCAGCGCGAGCGTCCGTCGCTATTCGACCTGGCGGAGGGGTTTGCGAAAATGACCGTGCCGACCTTCATCATCGCCGGCGACGAGGACGACCCCACGCTGGAACCGGCGCTCTACCTCAAGCGCACCATCCCATCGAGCGCGCTGCTGGTGATGCCGAAATGCGGGCACACGATGAACCTGGAATGGCCCGACGCCTTCAACCGCGCCGTGCTGGACTTCATCACGCAGGTGGATGCAGGCGCTTGGCGCAACCGCATCCCCGCGAGCCTTTCGGGTTCGATCATCGCGGCGGCGGAGAAGTAACAGGCCGCGGCGGCCAAGCCGGGGCAGGACGCCCAGCCGGCGGCTTCCCGAAAGCCTGGTGCAGGGCTAGAACCGCGGGCTCAGGGAAAAGGGAAACGCATCGATGATGCTAGAAGGTAAAGTCGCGGTCGTCACCGGTTCGGGCGGCGGTATCGGGCGGGAAATCGCGCTCGCGATGGCCCAGGCCGGTGCCAAGGTGGTCATCAATGACATCGGCGCGTCGCTGACGGGCGAGGGGCTGTCCGCAACGCCCGCCGAGCAGACCAAGGCCATCATCGAACAGCGTGGCGGTGCGGCGGCGATCAACACCGACAGCGTGAGCGAATGGGCGAACGCGCAGAAGATCGTGCAATGCGCGCTGGACAATTTCGGCCAAATCGACATCGTCGTGAACAATGCCGGCATTCTGCGCGACCAGATCTTCCATAAGACGTCACCGGAGGAATGGCTGGCGGTCATCAATGTCCACCTCAACGGCAGCTTCTTTGTCTCCCGCGCCGCGGCCGAGCATTTCCGCAAGCAAGGTTCTGGGGCGATGGTGCACATCACCTCCACCTCCGGCCTGATCGGCAATTTCGGCCAGGCGAACTACTCGGCGGCGAAGCTCGGCATCGTGGCGCTGTCCAAGTCCATCGCACTCGACATGCAGCGCTTCGGCGTGCGCTCCAACTGCCTCGCCCCCTTCGCCTGGAGCCGCATGACCAGCTCCATCCCGGCCGAGACGCCGGAGCAGAAGGCGCGCGTGCAGCGGCTGATGGCCATGGGGCCGGAGAAGAACGCCCCGCTCGCGGTGTTCCTCGCCTCCGATGCCGCCAAGGACGTGACGGGCCAGGTCTTCGCG
>JBKJNV010000046.1:0-8476 GCA_046593435.1 Roseomonas sp. | reverse complement strand
GGGATCACGCTTGGACGCGTGTCCCCATCAAGCCGGCGGCATCGCCCACTGCACGGCCTCATGGCCCGGTGCGTAGCGCGCATTGCTGATGGCAGCGTTGCGGTTGACCAGCGGGCGGGCAAACAGCGGGTGCGTGGTGGAGCGGATCTCATGCTCCACCTCGAACAGCACCCGGCCATCGGCGGGGTCGATGAGTTTGATGAAGCGGTACTGGTGCTCGCTATCCTCGCGCGAGATCAGGCCGCGCGCGGCGAGCTTCTGGTGCACGCCGCCGAAATCGACGAAGGCGAGCTGGATGTGGTGGCCGTCGAAGGCGGGCTGCGGCGCGTCGGTTTCGCGGAAGACCAGGTGTTGTTCCCGCGCGACGCGGATGCGCAGCAGCCCGTCCTGCATCGCGGCGGGCGCGCGCACCACCTGGTCGTAGAAGCGGGCGAGGCCGTCGAGCGTGCCGGGGGCCACGTCGAATTCCACGTAAGGAATGCCCAGCGTGATGCGCCCGAAGCGCGCCGCATCGGGGGCGTGGCAGCGGATGCGGTTGCCCCAGGGGCAGGTCACGCTGACGTGGCCCTCGGCCTCGGCGAAGGCGTAGCGGGTGCCGTCCAGCCAGCGGCGCGCGCGGTCCAGGCGGTGCAGAAGCTGGGCGCGGTCGGGCAGCACCAGGCCCACCGTGCCGCGCAGCACCTGGGCCGGGCCGGTGGGGAGGTGGAACTGGCTGATCCCCGCATTGGCCCACATATTGTCGATCCCCGTCATCAGATAGGGGTCGCGCGTGAGGCCGAGCGCGCTGATGTAGAAGGCGGTTGCCAGCAGCGGGTCCGGCACCTGCAGGTTCACATGCTGCAGCTCGACCACATCGCCCAGCGATTCCGCGGCGCGGTCCCACAGGTTCGTTGGTTGCATGGACGTGTCCATGGGCGGCCTCCCGTTCTTCAGCCGGCATCCTGGCGCGAAACCGGGCGGCGGCGCCAGCCAGGCGAGGCAACCATCTCGGCCAGGGATGGTTTGCTTGGGCATGACCGAAACCGAGAGAGAGCCACCCCGCCCGCCCGGGACGACAGACGCCGTCCGCGGCGCGAGCACGACGGGGCATGTGCGATGGATCCTGGGCATCTCGCTGGTGCTCGTGATCCTCGCCCTCGTATTCGCCTACCTGGTGGCCTGACCCCCTCCGGCGCGTCAGCCCCGCTGGGGCATGGCCGCCGGGATCACGGTCGCGATCAGGCTGGCGTCGAGCGATTCATAGGCGTGGTAGTCGATCGTTGCGTAGAGCTCGGCCCGCGTCTGCATCTTGTCGACCAGGGCGTGGGTGCCGCCATCGCGTGCGATGGTCGCGTACAGCTCCTCCCACGCCTTGGCCGCGATGCGCAGGTGGCTCACCGGCCAGATGACCATGGCGTAGCCCATCGCCTGAAATTCCTCGGCGGTGAAGAAGGGCGTGCGGCCGAATTCGGTCATGTTCGCGAGCAGCTTCACGCCCGGCATCCGGGCGGCGAATTCGCGGAACATGTCGGCGGTGACGAGCGCTTCGGGGAAGATCGCATCCGCGCCGGCCGCGAGGTAGCGCTTGGCGCGGTCCACCGCGGCATCCATGCCTTCGCTCGCCACGGCATCGGTGCGCGCGATGACGACGAGGTGGCGCCGGGCGCGGCGGGCGGCGGCGATCTTGGCGCACATCTCATCCGCGCCGGCGAGCTTCTTGTCGTTCAGGTGGCCGCATTTCTTGGGTAGAAGCTGGTCTTCCAGATGCACCGCACCCGCGCCCGCTTCCTCGAAGCAGCGCACCATGTGCATGACGTTCAGCGCCTCGCCATAGCCGGTGTCGCCATCGACGAGGACGGGCAGGCCGGAGGCGCGGACCACCTGGCGGACATGCCAGGCGACGTCATCGACCGTGATCATGCCCAGGTCGGGGATGCCCATGGTGGCGGTCATCGCGGCACCGGACATGTACAGCGCCTCGAACCCCGCCTTCTTCGCGAGCAGCGCGGCCATGCCCAGGTGCGCGCCGGGCATGCGCAGGATTTCCGGGCGATCAAGCAGCTTGCGGAAACGGATCCCCGCCGGTTCGTCGGGCAGGTCGTCGGCGATGATATAGGGCATGGCGGGGTCCCTTCAGAAGAAGATCAGCGTGACCAGGATGAACAGCGGCACCAGAAAGACCAGCGCCCAGCCGCAATAGCCGAAGAAGCTGGGCATCGCCACGCCCTGCGCGTTCGCGATGGCCTTCACCATGAGGTTGGGCGCGTTGCCGATATAGCTGTTCGCCCCCATGAACACGGCTCCGCAGGAGATGGCCGCGAGCGTGAGTGCCCCCTGCCCCATCAGCGCCACGGCGTCCCCACCGGCGAGGTTGAAGAACAGCAGGTAGGTGGGCGCATTGTCGAGGAAGGAGGACAGCGCGCCGGTCAGCCAGAAATACGCCCAAGGGATGGGCTGGCCGGCCGCGTCCGAAGTCAGGGCAACCAGCCCGGAAGCTGCCCCGGCGCTGCCGGCGCGCAGGATGGCAAGGACCGGCGCCATGGTGAAGAAGATGGCGGCGAACAGCATCCCCACTTCGCGCATCGCGCCCCAGTCGAACCCATTGGCCTCATGCAGCGCGCGCGGCGTGATCCAGGCGGAGAGGGCGGCGATGGCCAGGAACACGCCCATGGCCGCGAGTTTTTCGCCCCCGACCGTGACACCCGCCAGATCGACATTGCCCGGCCGCCAGACACCCTGCACCAGCACGGTGGCCAGGATCAGGCCGAGCAGGACGAGGTTGACCCCGCCCTGGATGCCCAGGCGCGCGGAGCCGGTGTGTTCGGGGATGATGGGGCGCTCGGCGGCCCAGGCGCGGCGGTCGAGCAGCCAGTAGATGACCAGCAGCACGATGGAGCAGAACGCCATCTCGCCGGCCAGATGGCGCGTTGTCCAGAAGAACTCCACGCCCTGAAGGAATCCCAGATACAGTGGCGGGTCGCCCAGTGGGGTCAGCGCGCCGCCGATATTGCTGACCAGGAAAATGAAGAAGACGAAGCTGTGCGTGGTGTTGCGGCGGAAGGCGTTGGCCCGGATCAGCGGGCGCAGCAGCACCATCGAGGCGCCGGTGGTGCCCATCACGCTGGCGGCCAGCGTACCGGTCGCGAGGATGGCGGTATTCACCGCCGGCGTGCCGACCAGCCGCCCGGTCACCAGCACGCCACCCGCCGTGGTGTAGAGTGCGAGGATCAGCGCGATGAAGGGCAGGTATTCCTCAAGCGCCACGTGCCAGGCGACATTGGCGACCAGGCCAGGGCCGAAGCTGAGCGCCAGCGGCACGGCGAGTGCGGCGCACCAGCCGGCTGCGATCAGCCCATCGAAGCGGTGCCAGAAGCCGGGCGCGACGACCGGCAGAATAGCGAGCGAGAGCAGCAACCCTGCGAAGGGCGCGGCCCAAAGAAGGGAGAGGCCTTCGCCTGCGATCATCGTTTGGTTCCCCACATGGCTTGGTCCTAGCCGGATTCCGGGGGGCGCGGAAACTCCCTCCGCGCGGCCGCGTCCCCTGCCTTGCCAGCGGGCGCCCTCTTTCGCAGGCGTCTGCTCGGCCCTACTCTGCTGTGAATCGATCGGAGAGCATGCAATGGAAATGAACGGTGAGCGCCGCATCGCGGCGCCGCGTCAGGCTGTCTGGGAGGGGCTGAACGAGCCCGAGGTGCTGCGTGCCTCCATCCCCGGCTGCGAGACGATCGAGCGCACCGAGGATGGCGGCTTCTCCGCCCGGATCGCGATCAAGCTCGGCCCGATGGCGGCGAAATTCGCCGGCAAGGTGAAGCTGGAGAACCTGGACCCGCCCAATGGCTACACCATCGCCGGCGAGGGCAATGGCGGGGCGATGGGTTTCGCCAAGGGTGGGGCGGATGTGAAGCTCACCGAGGATGGCACGGACACGATCCTCAGCTACACGGTCAAGGCGCAGGTCGGCGGCAAGATGGCGCAGCTGGGCGCGCGGCTGATCGATGCCACGGCCAAGCAGATGGCCGACCAGTTCTTCGACCGCTTCGCCGCCCATATGACGGCGGCCAATGCGCCGGCGACCACGCTCGATGCCACAACGCCCCCGCTGCCCGCGCCGCTGCGCATCAACCCCATCGCGTCCTTCCTGATGATGGAGCCGCTGGGCCATTCGATGTGGTTCTGGGGTGGGTCCGCGATCTGGCTGGTCATCATGGCGCTGATGTTCCTCTGATGGCGCTGCCCGCCACCGTGGAAGCGACGCGGCTGCTGCTCGCCGAGGGCGGGTATGTCGCGGACAAGGCGCTGGCCACCACCATTCACCTGGCACTCACCATGGGCCGGCCGCTGTTCCTGGAGGGTGAGCCGGGGACCGGCAAGACGGAGATCGCCAAGGTGCTGGCGGCGAAGCTGCCGCGCCGGCTGGTGCGGCTGCAATGCTATGACGGGCTCGACCTCTCGGCCGCGGCCTATGAGTGGAACCATGCCCGCCAGTTGATGGCGATCCGCCTGGCCGAAGCTGCCGGCGAGCGCGACCGCGCGGCAATGGAGCGCGGCATCTACGCGCCGGAATACCTCCAGGAACGCCCCCTTCTCTCGGCCATCAGCGGCGAGCCCGCGGTGCTGCTGATCGACGAGCTGGACCGCGCCGACGAGCCCTTCGAGGCCTTCCTGCTGGAAGTGCTGGCCGATTTCCAGATCACGATCCCGGAGCTTGGCACCATCAAGGCCGTGGTGCCGCCGGTGGTCATCATCACCTCGAACCGCACGCGCGAGGTGCACGATGCCATTCGCAGGCGGTGCCTGTACCACTGGGTGGACTACCCCGATGCGGCGCGGGAGCGGGCGATTCTGGCCCTCCGTGCGCCGGGTCTGCCCGCCAAGCTCTCGGCGCAGGTGGTGGGTTTCGTCCAGGCGCTGCGCGAGGGGGATTACTTCAAGCTGCCCGGCGTGGCCGAGACGATCGATTGGGCGAATGCGCTCGCCGCACTCGACGCGACCGAGTTGGAACCCGGCGTGGTGGATGAGACGCTGGGCGTGTTGCTGAAGTATCAGGACGACATCGAGAAGCTGCGTGGCGAGGCGGCCGCGAAGCTGGTGGAGCAGGCCCGCGCCGGGCTTGCCTGAGCGATGAGCGCGCACGCCCTGGCGCCGAATCTCGCTGCCTTCGGGCGGCTGCTGCGCCGCACAGGGCTGCCCGTGGGGCCGACCGAGACCATGGCGGCGATGGATGCGCTGACGCGGATCGACATCGGGGACCGGCGGCAGTTCCACGCGGCGCTGCGTGCCGTGATGCTGCGCAGGCGCGAGCATTTCGAGATTTTCGACCAGGCCTTCGCGCTGTTCTGGCGCGACCCGGATGCCGGCCGGCACGCGGCGATGATGGCCATGCTGGAGGGGCAGAAGGCGCCGCCCGAAAAGGCCCCGCCCGCCGCGCGCAGGCTTGCCGAAGCGATGCAGGGCGGCCCCAAGCCGCCGCCGAAGCCGCCCGAGGACCGCCCGCCCGAGATCGACATGACGGCGACGGTCAGTGCCGCCGAACGCCTGCAGGGCATGGATTTCGAAGCGATGTCGGCTGATGAGATCGCGCAGGCCAAGCGTGCGATCCGCAAGCTGGTCCTGCCGCTCGATGAGCGCCGCACCCGCCGCTTCCGCCCCGACCCCTCCGGCCCTGTCGCCGACCTGCGCGCGACCGTGCGCGAGAGCTTGCGCACTGGCGGGGAAATACTCGGGCTGAAACGCCGCCGCCGCGTGACGCGGCCGCCGCCGCTGGTGGCCCTGTGCGACATCTCCGGCTCCATGGCGCGCTATGCCCAGGTGCTGATCCACTTCCTGCACGCGCTGGCCAATGACCGGGAGCGTGTGGCGACCTTCCTGTTCGGCACGCGGCTGTCCAATGTGACGCGGCAGCTGCGCCATCGCGATGCCGAGGTCGCCTTCGAGCAGGTGGCGAAGGCCGTGCCGGACTGGTCGGGGGGCACGCGCATCGGGGAATCGCTCACGCGGTTCAACCGGGATTGGTCGCGCCGGGTGCTCGGCCAGGGCGCGGTGGTGCTGCTCATCACCGACGGGCTGGACCGCGACGGGGCCGAGGGGCTGGCGGACGCCACCGAACGGTTGCACCACTCCTGCCGGCGGCTGATCTGGCTCAATCCGCTGTTGCGCTATGACCGCTTCGAGCCCAAATCCCAGGGCATCCGGGCGATGCTGCCGCATGTCGATGAATTCCGCCCCGTGCATAATCTCGCGAGCCTCAGCGCCCTGGTCGCCTCGCTTTCCTCGCTACAGCGTGTTTGAAGCCGTCGAACTTGCGCCTGAATGTTCGCCGAACCCTCTCAATCTGACTCGCGTCGCACCGACATTCATCCACAAACTTTCAGGGAAGATCCGCATGACCGAAGACATCCTGGCGACGGCCGGCGCATGGCGCGCTGCCGGTGAGCAGGTCGCGATCGCGACCGTGGTGGAGACCTGGGGCAGCAGCCCGCGCCCGGCGGGCTCACAGCTGGTGGTGACGATGAGCGGGCGGATGGCGGGCTCGGTCTCGGGCGGGTGCATTGAGGGGGCGGTCGCCGAGGCGGCGCAGGGCGCGATGCGCTCGGGCACCCCGGCGCTGCTGGATTTCGGGATTTCCGATGAGCGTGCCTGGGAGGTGGGGCTGTCCTGCGGCGGCAAGCTCAAGGTTTTTGTGGAGCCGGTCGCGTGAAGGGCGAGACACTCGCGCGGCTGCAGGCGGAACGCGCGGCCAAGCGGCCGGTGGCACTGCTGACGCGGCTGTCGGACGGGGAGCAGCATTTGTATCCGGTCGAAGCCGCGCCAGGTGCGCTGGCCGAGGCGGCGGAGGCGGCGCTCGCGGCCGATGCGGCGGCCAGCATCACGCTCGATGGCGAGGCCTGGTTCATCCACCCGCACAACCCGCCGCTGCGGCTGCTGGTGGTCGGCGCCGCACACATCACCCAGGCGCTGGCCCCGATGGCGCCGGCCCTGGGGTTTTCGGTGACGGTCATCGACCCGCGCCGCGCCTTCGCCACCGAGGAGCGGCTGCCGGGTGTCACGCTGATCGATGCCTGGCCCGATGATGCGATGGCGGAACTGGCACCGGACACGCGCACCGCGGTGGTGACGCTGACGCATGACCCGAAGCTCGATGACCCCGCACTCGATATCGCGCTGCGTTCGGGGGCGTTCTATATCGGCGCGCTGGGGTCGCGCAGGACGCATGCCAAGCGCGTCGCGCGGCTGGCCGAGATGGGGCATGGGCCGGAGGCGATCGCGCGCATCCATGCCCCCGTGGGGCTCGATATCCGCGCGGTGACGGCGGCGGAGATCGCGCTGTCCATCATGGCGGAGATCGTGGCGTGCCGGCGTGGTGCCGCACTTGGCCTCGTGCGGCGCGAAGCGCCGATGGGCGCCGTGCGGCCGCAGGCGCCTGGGGCGTGAATTTCGGGGCCACGCCGCTGGAGGATGCCGAGGGAGCGATCCTCGCGCATACGATGCGTCTCAAGGGGCGGGTCATCAAGAAAGGCACCGCGCTCGATGCAGGTGCCATTGCGGCCTTGCGCGCGGAGGGGCACGGCAGCGTGATCGCGGCCCGCCTCGCGCGCGGCGACGTGCCCGAGGATGAGGCCGCCGATCGGCTGGCCGAGGCGCTGCGCGGGGCCTTGCTCGCGCGCTCGCGCGCGGCGACGGGGCGGGTGAACCTCGTGGCCGAGGCGGCGGGGCTGCTGGTGCTGGACCCGCTGCGCATCGACCGCATCAACATGATGGATGAGAGCCTGACGGTTGCGACGCTGCCCAACCACACGCAGGTCGCGGCGAAGGAGATGGTCGCGACCATCAAGGTGATCCCCTTTGCGGCGCCCTGCGCTGTGCTGCAGCTGGCCGAGAGCATCGCGAAGGGTGCCGCGCCGCCCATCGCGGTCCATCCGTTCCGGCCGCTCAAGGTGGGGCTCGTGCTCACCGAATTGCCGGGGCTGAAGGAGAGCGTGAGCCAGGGCACCATCGAGGCAACGCGGGCGCGGGTGGAGGCGCTGCATGGCTCCCTGCTGCCCGTCCGTCGCACCCCGCATGAGGAGCACGCGGCGGCGGCCGCGCTGCGGGCATTGCTGCGGGACGGGGCGGAACTGCTGCTGCTGATCGGCGCCTCGGCCGTGGTGGACCGGCGCGATACGGGGCCGGCTGCCATCATCCGTGCGGGCGGGGCGATTGCGCATTTCGGGATGCCGGTGGACCCGGGCAATCTGCTGTGCCTGGGCAGCATCGGGACGGTGCCGGCGATCGTGCTGCCGGGCTGTGCGCGCAGCCCCAAGCTGAACGGGTTCGACTGGGTGTTGCAGCGCATCTTCGCCGGGCTCGCCGTCACGCCGCGCGACATCATGGCGATGGGCGTGGGGGGGTTGCTGAAGGAGATCGAGACCCGGCCGCTGCCAAGGGGCGAGGCGCCGAAGGTCCCGCCCCCGGCCCATGCACCGCGCCGGGCGCGCCGCATTGCCGCACTCGTGCTGGC
>JBKJNV010000554.1:0-6123 GCA_046593435.1 Roseomonas sp. | reverse complement strand
CCGGAACCGCCCCGTTGTCCACACCGTCCGCTCCCCGCACAGCAGCGGAAAGGCCGCATCCACCGCGGCAAGCAGCCGCACGGCGGCGAGCCCCGCATCGCGTCGCTCCGCCATGGTGGTCCCGCCCGCATGGTCCTGCTGGCCCTCGATCACGATGCGGAACTGCCAGATCGCGACGATCCCGGTCACCACGCCGATGCGCAGCCCGGCGCGCTCCAGCTGCGTCCCCTGCTCGATATGCATCTCGAAGAAGCCCTTGTAGCGCCCCTCCTCCAGCCCCAGACGCGGTAGTCCCGCGAGGCCAGCGCTCGCCAGCGCATCGCGCATCGGCATCCCCGAGGTGCGGTCCTTCGCCCCATCGATCTCGGCCTCGGGCAGGTCCCCGATCATCGATCGGCTGCCGGGAAACCCGACCGAGAAATGCCCCTCCTCATCGGCAAAGGCGCAGACATCCACCGGCAGACCCGCGCGCGCGAGTGCCAAGGCGCCCACCACGCCGAGCGCGCCATCCAGCCAGCCGGCTTCGTTCTGGCTCTCGATATGGCTTCCCGACAGCACGTGCGGGCCGGCACCCTTGTGCCGCCCAAAGACATTGCCGATGCCGTCCAGGGTCGGCTCCAGCCCGCATTCCGCAAGCTTGGCCATCAGCCATCGGCGGCTTTCCATGTCCTGCGGCGAATAGGTCGGCCGATGCACGCCGGTCTTGAACTTGCCGATCTGACGAAGCTCGTTCAGGTCCCGCAGGAACGCACCGGTATCGACCAACGCCATCGCGCCAAACCCCTAATCCATTCTGCACCGCACAGCCTGCCTTGCGACTGGGGCGCGCGCAATGTCGCGCACGACGCGCTTGCGCGCACGCAACGGCAGGCATCGCGCCTATTGCACAGGCGCTCCATTTTTGTGCGCCTTGCACAGGCGCTCCATCTTTGCGCGCCTTGCACAGGCGCGACGTCTCCACCACCCTGCTCACCAAGCCGGAAGGAACCGCATGACCGACTACTACGTCGTCCCCATCGCTGTCGCACTCACCGCCGCGGATGCCGACCGCATCCTCGCCGCCGCGACCACGGCGGGGCGCGAGGCGAAGCTGCTGCCGCTCGCCATCGCCATCCTCGATGCCGGCGGCCACCTGGTCGCCTTCCGGCGCGAGGATGGGGCAGGGATTCTCCGCGCCGAGATCGCCATCGGCAAGGCGCATGGCGCGCTGGGCATGGGCATCGGCAGCCGCACCATCCGTGATCGCCTGCGTGAGCGCCCGGCCTTCCAATCCGCCATCGCCGCGGCCTCCGACGGGCGCTTCATCCCGGTCCCCGGCGGCGTGCTGATCCTCAACGGCGCGGGGGCGGCAATCGGCGCCATCGGCATCAGCGGCGATGCGTCGGACAAGGATGAATATGCCGCGATCACCGGCGCCCATCGCGCCGGCTTTGCCTCTCACCCCGCAGCCATCAACCCCAACTGGCAGGAGGCCGGGCTATGAATTTTCCCCGTCGCGCATTGCTTGCCACACCCTTCCTCACACTCCCCGCCGCCGCGCAGACCGGACCGCTGCGCCTCATCGTGCCCTTCCCGCCCGGCGGGGGCACCGATGTGCTGGCCCGGCGCTACGCGGCGCGCCTCGCCACGGTGCTCGGCCAGCCGGTGATTGTGGAAAACCGCGCGGGTGCCGCGGGCGCCATCGGCACCGCGGAAGGCGCCCGCGCCCGGCCAGACGGCACCACGCTCATCCTGGGCACCGCCAGCACCATGGCCTTCTACCCGACCATGGCCGAGCGCCCCGCCTACCAGCCGCTCGACGCCTTCACCCCCCTGGGCATGCTGGGCACCCTGCCGGCCGCCTTCGGGGCGAAGATACCCGGCGCGCTGACCTTGGCCGAGGCGATCTCCCAGGCGCGCGCGCGACCGGACACGCTGCGTTACGGCTCGCCAGGCACCGGCACCTTCCTCCATATCGCCATGCTGCTGCTGCTGCGCGAGGCCGGCGGTGCGCAGATGATCCACGTGCCCTATCGCGGCTCCAGTCCGGCCATGGCGGACCTGATCGGCGGCCATATCGACTTGATCACCGACACGCTGACCACCTCCATCGAGGCGCATCGCGGCGGCCGCATTCGCATCCTCGCCATCGCCGGTACTGCCCGCTCCCCGCTCGCGCTCGACATCCCCACGGTGGCCGAGGCGCTCAACCTGCCAAGCTTCGAGGCCTCGCTGTGGATGGCCGCCGTCGTCCCGTCCGCCACGCCGGCCGAGATCACCGCGCGGCTCGAACGCGCAACGGCACAGGTCGTCAACGACCCCGCCTACCGCGCGGAGCTGGAATCGGCCGGGATCACCGCTCTCGAACCCATGGGCACGGCACAGACGCGCGCCTATTTCGCCGCCGAAACCGCGCGCTGGCGCCCGGTGATCGAAGCCTCCGGCGCACGGCTGGAGTGAGGGCTACCGCGCCTCCAGCGTCAGCCCGCCATCGACCACCACGGTCTGCCCCGTGACCATCGCGGCCCCCGCCAGCAGGAAGACCATCACCTCAGCCAGGTCCTCCGGCTGGCACCGGCGCTTGAGCAGCGCTTTCTCCGCACTCGCGGCCCGGCGTTCCTCCGTCCATTCGACCATCCAGGTGCTGTCCACGGCACCGGGCGCGATCGCATTCACCCGCACCTCGGGTGCCAGGCTGCGCGCGAGGTTCTTGGTCAGCGAAATCACCCCCGCCTTCGTCGCACCATAGGCCATCGAGGACCCCGGGCTATCGAGCCCCGCGATCGACGCCACGCTCACCACCGCGCCCCGCGCCTCGCGCAACGCCGGTGCCGCCGCCTTGGTGCAGCGGAACACGCCGAGCAGGTTCACCTGCAACACAATCGCCCACAGATCCTCAGTCAGCCGCTCCAGCTCCGCAGGGCGGATGATGGATGATGTCCCGGGCGTGCCGGCATTGTTCACCAGGAAGTCCAGCCGCCCGAGATCATCGACGGCCTTTTCCACCATGCGCGGTGCGTCCGCGGCGTCGCCCACATTGCCCGGCGCGGAGATGATGTCGAAGCCCTCGCCCCTGAGCCGCTCCACCACCTCGCCGCCGCGATTGTCACCCTGGAGGTGGTTGATCGCCACCTTGCATCCATTGCGCGCCAACATCTCAGCGGTCGCGAGGCCGATGCCGGAGGCACCGCCCGTCACCAGCGCCGTCTTGCCGGCCAGATCGTATCTCGCACTCATTGGTCGCGCTCCATTCCCGCCATCGTCCCGATCCGCCGAAGCGCCTGCTTCAGCGCCAGCAATCGCCGATCCCGTGCTTCGAACAACGCCGCGGGGTCGGCCCCGTGCCAATCATAGAAGCCCGCGCCGGCCATCACACCCGTCCGCCCCGCGGCGACCGCGGCATCGAGACTTTCCGAACGCCCCCGCACCTCGGGCGGCGTGTACATGCGGTTGGTCAGCGCCAGCTGCATCATCGGCAGCCCGGTGAAATCCGCCTTGGCCAGCACACCCAAAATCGGCAGCCGCAGCGCGATGCCGTGGATGATGGCGGCGTCGATCTCCTCGGCCGTCGCCACCCCCTCATCGAGCAGCTTCTGCACCTCAAGCCCCATGGCACTCTGCAGCCGGTTCGCGATGTAGCCGGGGACGAATTTGCGCATCACGATCGGCTGCTTGCCCATCGCGGCGCAGATCGCGCGCACCTCCTCCACCACCGCCGGGTCCGTCCCAGGCCCGCCCACGATATCAACCAGGTCCACCAGGTAGGGCGGCGTGTACCAATGCGCGATCAGCGTGCGCGCGCGGCGCCCCTCCGGCACATAGGGAAACACATCGAGGTAGGAGGTGTTGGACGCGATGATCGCATCGCGCGGCGCCACCGCATCCAACGCCGCGAACAGCGCCCGCTTCTCCTCCGGCTTCTCGATGATCGCCTCCACGATCAGCGCCGCGCCATCCACCGTCTCGGCGAGGTCGGCATGCCGCGTCACCGCCTGGGCAAGCTGGGCCGCGCCCCACCCCTCCGGTGCTTCGCCGGCGGCCTCCAGCGTCGCCAGCGCCTTGACCATCAGCCCCTCGGCACGCGCCAGGGTTTCGGGATTGGAATCCGTCAGCCGCACCTTGTGCCCGCCGAGTGCAAAGACCAAGGCCAGCGCGTGCCCCATCGTCCCCGCACCGATCACCGCCACATTCGCCATGCTCTCAGCCCTCCGGGGTCCAGGGCGCGGGCGCCCGCGCGTCGATATCCGTCACCACATCCACTACCACCGTCTCCTTGTTCGCGAGCGCCATTTCCAGCGCCGGCCCCAACGCCTCCGGCCGCTCCACGCGTATCCCCGTCAGCCCGAAACTGCGCGCGACGGCGGTGAAATCCGTCGGGCCGAAGCGCAGCATCTCGGCCGCCGCATCCGGCCGGTTGCCGGAATTGCGCAGGAAGTTCGGCCAGCCCTGACCGAAGCCGGAATTGTTGTTCACCACCAGCACCACGGCGATGCCGCGCCGCCGCGCCGTCTCCAGCTCCGCCAGGTGATAGTAAAACGCACCATCGCCCGACCAGCAGATCACCTTGCGATCCGGCGCCGCCAGCTTCGCCCCGAGTGCTGCCGGAAACGACCACCCGAGCGAGCCCGCCGCGCGCAGGTAGGTCTGCCTCGGCGTCATCTCCACGCAATTGCCGGTCCAGATGCCGGAATAGCCGGTATCCGCAACCAGGATGCCATCCTCCGGCAGCGCGGCGGTGATGGCGCGGGCGAGATCGGCGGGGTCGATGGCGATGCCCGGCTGGGTGCGCCGCTCGGCCCATTCGCGCCGCCACGCCGCCATCCGCGCCTGCGCGCGGTGCAGGTAAGCCCCATCGCGCGCCGGCTTGCCGAGTGCCGCTGCCAGCGCGAGCAACCCATCGCGCGGGTCGGCCAGCACGGCGACGGCGGCCGGGTAGGAATGCTCGAACTCGGCGGGGTCCGCGTCGATCTGGATGATGGGCGTCCCCGCGCGCGGCGTGCGCCAGTAATTCGTCAGCATGTCGCCGGTATCCGCACCCACGAACAGGATCAGGTCCGCCTCGGCCAGCACCTGATTCGCGACCGGGCCGGCATAGGCACCCGCCACGCCGATATGCAGCGGGTGGCGCGTGTCGATGATGTTGCGCGCGCCCAGCGCGGTCGCGACCGGCGCATGCAGCGCCTCGGCCACCGCGAGCAGCGCGGCACCCGCACCCGACATCGCGGCCGCGTCGCCCACGATGATGGCGACCTTGGGCGCGGCCAGCAGCGCGGCGGCGGCGGCGGCGATCGTGCCCGCCTCGGGCTGCGGCCGCTGCGCCCCCACGCGGAAGGCGGAGAGATCGGCGGGCGGCGCGTCCACCATGCCCGCCTCGATCACCTCCGCCTGCAAGCCGAACAGATCCAGATGCACCGGGCGCGGCGGCAGCGCGGTGGCGGCGGCAAAGGCTTGGCGCAGCGCACGCGGCAGGTCGGCCGCCTCCGCCACGTCGTTGGACAGCTTGGTGACGGGGGCGAACAGCGGCTTGTGATCCACCTCCTGATAGGCATTGCGATGCTGGTGCGCGGGCACCTTGCGCCCGGTGAGTGCGATGATCGGCGCACGGCCCAGATACGCATCCTGCAACCCGGCGGCCAGGTTCGCCGCCCCCACGGACTGCGCCGCCACCACGCCCGGCCGCCCGCTGATACGCGCATGCCCATCGGCCATGTACACGGCCGCCTTTTCGGTATGCGCAAGCACCGGCTGCACCCCGGCATCGCGCAGTGCCAGCAGCGTCCTGCGCAGCACCGCATCGACGAAGAACACATGCGTCTGGCCCGAAGCCGCGAGGCTCTGCGCCAGCCAATCCGCGCCGCTCAGCGCCATGGTCCGTTTCCTTTAAGTTTTTTCTGCCAAAAGCCTGCGCCGCGCCGCGCCGCGCGGCAAGGCCAGTGCGGGACGAACCGCCGCGTGCCAGGATGGCTTCGCACTGCACGGGGGATCATGGCGCATGCGGATCGTGGCCCTGGAGGAACATTTCATCATGCCCGCGCTGAGCGCGCGCATCGACCCGCAGGCGGTGCTCGCGCGGGGCTTCCCTGGGCCGGGCGTGGTCTGGAGCCAGACCATCAAGCGCGCGGGCCTGATCGACCTCGGCCCCGA
>JBKJNV010000527.1:0-3113 GCA_046593435.1 Roseomonas sp. | reverse complement strand
GGCGACCTCGATGTCGTCCATGAGATGATCACGGACCCGAACACGGTGCTGGGTCTTTCCGATGGCGTCGCAGATGACACCGCAATGCGCGCCGCCATCGGAAAGACCCAGCACCGTGTTCGGGTCCGTGATCATCTCATGGACGACATCGAGGTCGCCATGGACGTAGTTGGTGACCGGGAAATACAGCATCCGGCTTCCATCGCCGCCTACCAGGTAGTCATAGCAGAACTCGGCTGGGGTCTGGCCGGCCTTCTCCGCCATGTACGCGATGGAACGCTCGGGCGCGGGCTCGTAATCCGGTGGATCACCGAGGAGGTACATCCGGTCCCACCGGGTCGCGATCTGGCGCGACAGGGGCGGCAGCACTTCGAGCAGGCGCGGCGAGGCTTCCTCGGCGAGGATCGCGCTCCTCAGCGCCGGGTCACGAAGCCGCTCCAGCTGTGCGGCCGGCGACAGCTTCGCGAGGTCCGCAAAGCTCTCGCGCAGCGCGAAGGGGTTGAGCGAGGTGGTCAGCCCCAGGATCAGCCCGACAGGGCGCCCAGCCACCTGCGCCGACATCGGCAGGCCGCGCGCGCGCGAGGCTCGGACGCCCTCCATCAGCCGGCGCCAGCGCTGCGGGTCATAGCTGCGATCGGTCAGCAGGAACCACACCGGCAGGCCGTTCTTCTCCGCGATGCGATTCAGCCAGGCGAATTCCGCCGCCTCATCCTCGAAGTCGGACAGCATCCCGAAGGTGCCGTGCCCTGCGCGTCCCAGCGCATCGCCAATGGCAATCAGCTCCTCATGCTCGGCATAGCGGCCGGGGACCAGGTCGCCGGCGAGCGTCTTGTGCTGGTCGGTGCGCGAGGTGGTGAAGCCGAAGGCACCGGCGCGCATGGCTTCTTCGGCAATGCGCGCCATCTCGGCCACGTCCTCGACGGTGGCCATCTCGCGGTTGATGGCGCGCTCGCCCATGACGAAGACGCGCAAGGGGTGGTGTGCCAGCTGGGCCGCGACGTCGATGGTGCGCGGCAGGCCTTCCAGCGCGTCGAGGTATTCGGGGAAGGAGGTCCAGTTCCATTGCAGCCCTTCGGAAAGGGTGATGCCGGGGATGTCCTCCACGCCTTCCATCAGGTCGATCAGGGCCTGGCGGTGCGGTGCCTGGACAGGCGCGAAACCCACGCCGCAATTGCCGAACAGGATGGTCGTGGCACCATGCCAGGATGAGGGTGCGAGCACCGGGTCCCAGGTGGCCTGCCCGTCATAATGGGTGTGCACATCGACCCAGCCGGGCGTGACCAGCTTGCCGGTGGCATCCACATCCCGCTTGGCCGGCCCGGCCGTGCCGCCCACCGCCGTGATGATGCCATTGTCGATCGCGACATCACCAACAAAGGCCCGTGCGCCGGTGCCATCGACGATCGTGCCGCCGCGGATCACTGTATCATGCATGAACAAAACTCCCGGGTCAGGATAGACGAATGCCGCGGCTGCGGATGACCTCGCCCCACCGGGCGATCTCCGCATGCTTGTGCGCGGTGAAGGCGGCGGCGTCGCCCGCAATTGGCAGGAAGCCCGCGTTGGACACCGCGGCGCGCGTGTCATCGCGCCGGCTGAAGCGAAGCACGATATCGGCCACCCGGTCCAGCACTGGCTGTGGTGTGTCGGACGGCGCCATCATGGCCCAGTAGGTTGCGCTCTCGAAGCCGTGCACGCCGGCCTCGTGCAAGGTGGGAATGTCGGGGAACAAGGGTGAGCGGACAGGCGTGGTGATGGCCAGCGGGCGGATGTTGCCGGTGGCCATCAGGGACCGGACGAAGGCCGCCTCCATGAAGTTCAGGTGCACCTCGCCGGCCAGCAGCGCCTGGGTCGCGGGCGCGCCGCCGCGATAGGGCACGTGCAGCATCGACACCCCGGTCTTGGCCATGAACAGCTCGGTCGCGAGGTGGCTGGTGAAGCCGATGCCCGCGGTCGCGAAGGTGATGTAATCCGGCCGGGCGCGGGCCAGCGCGATCAGCTCCGCGACCGTGGTGGCGGGCACCGAGCGATGCACGGTGCAGAAACTGGGTGCGACGGCCAGCAGCGCGATGGGCGCGAAGGCGCGGTCATTGTCGTAGGGCATCTGGTAGAGATGCGGCGCGATCGCGTAGGTGCTGTTGCTCGCGATGACCAGGGTATGCCCGTCGGGGCGCTGGCGGGCCGCGAAATCCATCCCGATGGTCCCACCCGCGCCGGGCCTGTTGTCGATCACGACCGGCTGGCCGAGCTCCGCGCTCAGGGCCGCGGCGAGCGGTCGGCCGAGCACATCGCCCGGCCCACCCGGCGCCACAGGCATGACGATGGTGATGGGCCGCGCGGGAAATCCCTGCGCGAGAGCCGGTCGCGCAAGGGGCGCCGCAGCCGCGAGGCTCAGCAAGGAACGGCGATTGATCATGGTCCACTCCTGGTCGAGCGGCGCTTCCCCAAACCGAGCCTAGGGTGAGCGTGTGGGCAGTGGCAACAAGACATTCCGCGAAAGCGTGGCCCGTCGCCTGCCGCGGGGACACGTCTGCATAGTCGCTCGCCAGCACGGCGGCCATTAACCCCGGCTATGGACCCCGGCACCCGGCCCGCGATCCGCGCAGGGGATGACCTGCGTCAAGGACAGCAGCGCCCTGCCTGCCAAACTGTGGTGAAACAACCCCACAGGAGCGCCCCCATGCCCGTCGCAACCTCGCACGCCAGCCAGCCCGGCCTGTGCCGCGTCATGCTGCATCTCGCGCGCTGCGCGGCGTTTCCGAACGGAAGCGACCGGCACGGCTATGAGATGATGCTGCCGCTTCGCGCGGATGGCCGACCGGACCACGCCGGGCTTCACGCCGATCCCGATCGCTGCCGCGTGCGCCGCTTCTGGGCCGGCGAGCCGGACCGCATCGGGCGGCTTCAGCACCGGGCCGGCGGTGCCGGCGGCGCGCACTGGGTGATCGACTATGACGAGAGCCGCGCAGATGACGACGAGGATGGCTACCGCTTCGTCGAGCACGCCTTCCTGGCGGGCGAATACGTCACCATCCGCCACGCGCGCGAGGCGCACACCTTCCGCGTGGCAGCCGTGGAAGCGCCGCCCGCGACCGTCTGACGCGGCTTGCGAT
>JBKJNV010000526.1:0-2908 GCA_046593435.1 Roseomonas sp. | reverse complement strand
GGCGGCGAGCTGCCGATCGAGACGACGTTCTGCGACACGGTCCACAGGCAGCTTGAGCCGGTCGTGTTCGATGCCGCGTCCCTCGACCCCGTCTACGCCAACCATCCTTCGCCAGTGTTGTACGGATTCGAAGGCTACATTTCGGTGCCCATCGTGCTGCCCGATGGCCGCTTTTTCGGCACGCTATGCGCGCTGAGCCGCACCGCCGCACGGGTGCGCAACCCGGAGATCATCGGCACCTTCACGATGTTCGCCGGCCTCATCGCGATGCATCTGGACGCCATTACCCGCACCGATGCCGCCGAGGCGAGCCTGGCCGAGGAACGCGCCGAAGCGGCGGAGCGGGACCGGTTCATCGCCATCCTTGGCCATGACCTGCGCAACCCCATCGCGGCCATGGCGGCCGGCACGCGCCTGCTTGCCGGCGCACGGAATGACGGCGAGGCGCGCCGGATCGAGGGCCTGATGACCGCGACACTCGGGCGCATGCGCGGCCTGGTGGACAACGTGCTGGACTTCGCGCGCGCCAGGATGGGCGGGGGCATCGTCATCCGTCCCGACCTGGCCGCCCCGCTGGAGCCGGCGCTGCGGGTCGTGATCGCGGAGATGCACGCCATCGAGCCGGATCGGGAGGTTGAAGCGCATTACGACCTCGCCGTACCCAGTTTCGGCGATACGGCACTGATCGCGCAGGCCTTCGGGAACCTGCTGAGCAATGCGCTGACCCATGGGTCGCCCAAGACGCCGGTGCGGGTCGAAGCACGCAGCAATGCGGCCGGCCTGACGCTCGCCGTGGCCAATGCCGGCCCGCCCATCCCAATGGAGGTGCAGTCAAAGCTGTTCCGCCCCTTCTCCCGCGGCGAGGCGAAGCCGGGGCATCAGGGCCTGGGGCTGGGCCTGTATATCGCCGCCGAGATCGCGCGCGCGCATGGCGGAACTCTGGACCTCACGACGGATGCGCGGCAGACCTGCTTCACCCTGCGCATCCCGGCCTGAGCGACGGCCCGTCGCCACCCGCCGCTGGCGGGGCTTGCGTGGGTCGCGCCGCAACGATGCTTTACTTGTCCGGGCAAAACTGCTCTACGCCGCGCTTCCCTGCCGGGAGCGATGGCATCGCGCCCGGCTATGCCCGTCTGCGCCGTGCGGCATGTCGCCGTTCGGCCCCTGGGCTGAGACAGCCGGAGGGAGCAACCATGCCGCTCTACGAAACCGTGTTCATCGCACGGAATGACGTCACGCAAGCGCAAGTCGAAGCCATCGCCGAAATGGCGGCCGCGATGTTGGCGGAAGGCGGCGGCGAAGTGAAGAAGCGCGAATACTGGGGCCTTCGTGGCCTCGCCTACCGCATCAAGAAGAACCGCAAGGGCCACTACATGCTGCTCGGCATGGAAACGCCGGCCCCCGCGCTCGCCGAGATGGAGCGCCAGCTTGGCCTCAATGAGGACGTGCTGCGCTCCATGACCATCCGCATCGACGTGCTGGACGAGGCCCCCTCGGCCATCCTGTCCAAGCGCGGCGAAGAGCGTGAGCGCGACCGCGGCTTCCGTGGGCCCCGCCCGCCTGGCCGCTTCGGATCGGGGCGCACCGGCGGTGGGCGTGAGCGCGACGACCGCGAGGAGTATCGCGCCCGTCCGCGCGAAGATGGCGACAACATGATGGGCGAGGAATAAGACCCGATGTCCGACACCACCGACATGACACCCGCCGCGCGGCGCCCCGCCGTTGGCGCCCGCCGCCCCTTCTATCGTCGCCGGAAGTCCTGCCCCTTCAGCGGGCCTGGCGCTCCGAAGATCGACTACAAGGATGTGCGCCTGCTCAGCCGCTTCCTGTCCGAGCGCGGCAAGATCGTCCCCAGCCGCATCACGGCCGTCAGCGGCAAGAAGCAGCGCGAGCTCGCCCAGGCGATCAAGCGCGCGCGCTTCCTGGCACTCCTGCCTTACGTCATCAACGACTGAGATGACGGCCATGGCCGCGCAGCCCTCCACTCCGATAACGGCTGATCCCCGGTGGCTTGCCGCCGGCGCGGGGGGATTCCTCGCGGCGGCCATGGCGCTGTGGACGATGCGCGGCCTGCCCGGCGGTACCCTGCTGCTTTGGGTCGCGCCGCTACCGATCATGGCGGCGGGGCTCTCAGGAGGGCCGTTTGCCGCCATCGGCGCGCTCCTGCTCGCGACGGTGCTGCTCTGGGTCGTCGCGAGCGGGCTTTCGGTGCTGTTCTTCCTGGCCATCATCGGCGTCCCGGCGGCGCTGCTTGTGGTGCTGGCGATGCGGCGGGAGGGCCTGGTGCTCGGCGCTCCCATGACCGCACTCGGGCTGTATCCCTTCGCGTTGCTGGTATGGGCCGCCATCGCCCTTGCTGACCACGCCGGTGGTCTGGCCGGCGTGATGGAGCGCACGCTGCGCTCCGCCATCGCGATGGTCGGCTCGGCCGGAGTCGAGGCGATCGTCGAAACGCTCATCCGCGTCCAGGCGGCCATGATCGCCTTCTTTCTGAGCGTCATGTGGGTCGCGAACGCGGTCATGGCCCGGCGGCTCCTCGCGCGGTCGGGCATGGTGGCACTGCCGCCGCCGGACTGGGCCACGGCGCGGCTTCCGGGCTGGTACGTCATCCTGCCGGCGCTGGCTGCCGGGTTCTGGATCGCGGGCGACCAGGACGTGATCGCCCTGTCCGCCTTTTTCATCCTGCTGCTGCCCTTCTTCTGGCAGGGCGTCGCCGGGGTGCACCGCCGTGCGGCAGCCCTGAAGGGCAGGCGCTTCGTGATCGCCGGCTACTACATCGCCATGCTGATTTTCCTGCAACTCATGGCCCCCGCCACCGTGGCGCTGGGCCTTTACGACCAGTGGGTGCCACGCGCACCCCGCGGAGGCCAATCCACATGATTGAAATTATCCTGATGCAGCGCGTCGA